>JBAQLW010000059.1:0-2654 GCA_049302175.1 Rectinemataceae bacterium | reverse complement strand
TAAGATTGTCTCTTTCGCAATCGCGGATGTTCGACCCCTCCCTGTCGAGCCCGATCGGCTCTGGCGGGGAGAATGTCTCCGTGGCGATAAAGGCCAGGATGCCCAGCAGGACCAAGGAGAGCGATATGACGAAGTAGCTGGAGATCGCTTCCAGCTCGGGGAGTGGAAAGGTATCGTCTATTTTCCGAGGCGACGATCCCTTCGCCGGCGGGTGAGTCGGGGAAGCCGGCCGCATCCCCAGCCCGCCGCGATACGCGGACTTCGAGGAAGGGCACACGATTGTGAAAGTCGTGGAAGTCTTGCTGAGAAGCGACAAAAGCAGGCACTGGGAAAGGGTCTAGCCGGCATCCATTATGCTGGATGATTATCTATCGATAGCCTGGAAACACTCGCCTATTCCGACAGAAAACTCCATAGGGAGACGATCTTGATCCCCGATCGCCCCGGCAAGAGGCTGGGTGTGAGGGTTATAACCTCTTTCGGCCAATGGTCATTAATGTGCTCGAGAGCTCCGAATTCTCGTTCGATCGTCTCGGAGCTTTCAAGGGAGGAGCAGACCTGGAAGTAAAGCTGTTCGCCAGGCTTCCGGGCGATGAAATCCACTTCTCGGGCGCCCATCGCGCCCACTGAAACCTCATACCCGCGTCGTACAAGTTCAAGGTAGACAACGTTCTCGATAATGCCCGCGATGTCGCCACCGCGATCGCCTAAAAGAGCGTTTCGCAAGCCCAGATCTCCCGCGTAATACTTTTCCGAGTATTCGAGATGCTGTTTACCCTTTATGTCAAAGCGTGGCGCTTTTAGAAGCACGAAGGCGTCGCAGAGGTAGCGCAAGTAGTTCGCGACGGTATCGGTAGAGACTGTCCGTCTTTGGGATTTGAGATATTCGCTGATTCGGCGGGCGGCCGTAATGCTGCCGATATTGTCGAAGGCGAAGGCGAGTATCCGTCGCAGGGCTTCGGGATCTCGTATGGTGTGGCACTTTACGACGTCGCGCATAAGGATGCTGTCAAGAAGAGTAGAAAGATAGGAATAGATCGATGCCTCGTCCTCGCCGAGATAATGGATGGCCGGGAAACCACCAAACTTGAGATATCGCGCGAGAAGTGCCTGCTGGTCTCCATAGACCTGGCTTGACTCAGCCTCGCGAAAAGTCAGGGATTCCTTGATCGACAAAGGCTGAACGGAGAATTCCTGGAATCGCCCTGTCAAGAGAGTACCCAGCTCGGATTTCAGCAAAGAAGCGTTCGAGCCTGTGACAAAGCACTCGACCTTCCGTTCGGCGAGCAGCGAGGAGACGAGCCGTTCCCATCCTGATACTTCTTGCGCTTCGTCCAGGAGAAAGAATCCACCTTCAGGGAGTCGTTCCTTCACGAATCGGTACATTGCTCCGTACTCTCTCAGGTGATCGAATTCCAAAGATTCCATGTTCACGCTCAGGATGCGATTCGCGCTGGTTCCTTCTGCGATAAGACTCTCTTTGAGGAGGGCGAGGATCGAACTCTTTCCGCAACGCCTGATACCGGTGATCACCTTGATGAAAGGGCTGCCAATCGACCGGCGGAGCGCGTCGGTATACATAGGTCGTTGAATCATATAGCAAGTATAGTCGACGATATTGTTAAATGCAATAGCATTGTCGATTATAGTCGACAATTCTAAGAAGGTGATCTTCGATATTTTCGGTGAGCTCTGGCAGAGCATCGATTATCGATTATCTCAGATTGTACTTTTATATTTGCAAAAAGAATGTTAGACTATGGATATGCAAGGTTATATAGAGCGTTCGATCACCAGCGCCCTGAAAAGCAGACTCAACCTTTTCCCTGCCGTCGCGTTGATTGGACCGCGCCAATGTGGCAAATCGAGTCTTGCCCAACGGGTCTCCGAAGATTTTCCCGGTGCTCTCAGGCTCGATCTAGAGAATCCACGCGATCGCGCGAAACTGGCCGATCCACAGCTCTATCTCGAGATGAATGCCTCGAAGTTCATCTGCATCGATGAAATCCAACTGATACCCGACTTGTTTCCTGTATTGCGAACGGAAATCGACAGAGACCGGCGGCCGGGACGATTTCTCATCCTTGGCTCAGCCTCCAGGACGCTCATCAACAAGAGCGCCGAAAGTCTCGCAGGAAGGATCGACTATCTCGAGCTGAGTCCCTTTCTTCCGACCGAATATCTCCCGGGAACGCCTCCATCCTTGCTTGGAGGGCTCTGGCGCGGGGGATTCCCCGAATCGGCGCTAGCGGCGAGCGACACGGCAAGCACCCTATGGCGGGAAGCCTTCCTTAAAAGCGTCGTGGAGCGCGATTTGTCATTGCTGGGCACACGCGTTTCAGCGATCGCCTGGCGCAGATTTCTCACCATGATCGCCCACCTTCAGGGGCAAATTCTCAACGCGGCAAAGCTAGGGACCTCTCTCGATCTTGTTGGACAAGCAGTGCGGGCACGCCTCGACTTCCTTCAGGAAGCCTTGTTCGTGCGTCTCCTGCCACCCTGGGAAGGAAACCTTAAAAAAAGGCTTATCAAATCGCCCAAGCTGTACATCCGTGATTCGGGACTCAACCACAGCCTGCTTGGAATCGATGGCGTCGATGCGCTGTTGGGGCACCCGGTATTCGGTGCGAGCTGGGAAGCCTTCTGCGTCGAGA
>JBAQLW010000058.1:0-1796 GCA_049302175.1 Rectinemataceae bacterium | reverse complement strand
ATGAAATCACGAGAAACGATCAAGCCCCTTCTCGCCTCAGGATACGCCGCGTGGAAATTGCGCATCGCCACGGGTTCCGAAGGTTTTAACGCGGTGAATTTTACCTCGACCGGCAGAGAGCCCGAATCCGTGTCGACGATGAAGTCAACCTCGGCGCCGCCCGAGGTACGCCAGTACCAAATGCCCTTCGATCGCGCGGACAGGGACGAGAATACGGCATTTTCGACACTATGCCCATCGAGAAGGTCGTAGTTCAATCGGGCTGGCGCGCGCTGGCCTGAAGCCAACAGGATGCCCGGATCGCTCACATAGACCTTGGGCATCTTGCTCACTTCCTTGCGAGGATTTGAGAACCATGGGGGCACGAGGCTGAACACGAACGTGCCTTCCAGGATGTCCAGATATCGATTCACGGTTTCGGCGTTCATGCGCAGCGTCGCGCACAACTCGCTCTTGTTGACCTGGGAACCGATCTGCGAGCCCAGAATTCGCACCAGATTGTTGAATCCCGAAACATTTTCAATGCGTTGATACCCGGCGACATCTTTGCGCAGATAGGTCGAAAGCAAGTCCTTCAGGATATCAAGCCTCAGTTCAGCAGGCGCCAAGCCCGGTTCCGGATACCCCCCGAGGTTGAGATACTCGGCGTAGGCGGCTTTAAGCGCCGTCCCATGGAGCGCCTGGTAATCCCCGAGGGCGGAATGGTCACCCGCCTCGAATTCGCGCAAAGGCAGTTCCGGCACACGCGCCCTGACGAATTCCTTGAATGAGAAAGGCCGAAGGATAAATTCTTTTTTCCTGCCGGTCAAAGATTCCGCATGCTTCGCCAGTTCCAGCGTGGAGGATCCCGAAATGATGTATCGGTAGCGGTCTTTTGTCTCATCGTAGAGGGTCTTGAGGAAAAGACCTGACCGGGGGATAGTCTGGAATTCGTCGATGAGGACGGTGCCTGGCTTTCCACCAAAGAAATCATGCAGACGCAGGATAAAAAGCCGGGGATCACCAAAAGCAGGATCGGCGAAATCGAGATCGGCCGCGATGTAGCGTACCTGCCTGCCGCTTTCTTCGATTTCGTTCTTCAGGAAATGCAGAAGGGTGGTTTTCCCGACCTGCCGGGCGCCTTTTATGATGACTATCTTGTCCTGCGACAGCCATGGCCTGATATCATCTATTATGTCCCTGAAAATCATGATGATATTTTACTACACAACCATTGAAAAATCAATGTTTTTATCTGGACAAGATAACGGGATGGGCCAGGATTTACGGGAAATGGATTTAGGTAAAGAGAAGAAAACTCGATTCTCTACTTATAGCTTCTTCCTGTCGGTCCTGAAGGTCCCCGTTGTGTTTGATCCTGGCTATGAGCACCGCGTCCCGAGCGTCTGTTTTGATCTGTCCTTATGGACATCCATCCCCACGTAGTATATGTTTTTCATGGTGACCTCCTGATAAGATATATGTGGTACCCGTTTTATCACGGCTAACCCACGTTTTATATCCGGGAGGTCACTTCATATTGTCTTATTTCTTTTCTGGGTCTCTTATGGTGACACGGTAGCCTATGGCGCGGTAACCGCGTTCACGCTTGGCCCACATGTGCGCGAGGCGCGAGTCGCCGAACTCGACGTAATCGTAGATACGCAGGTCGCGCTTTGATGGACTGGCACGATTGAGGCGGCCGGCATACTGCTGCAGTGTTCCTTTCCATGAAATGGGCATGGCAAGGACAAGTGTATCGAGGTTGGCATGATCGAAACCTTCACCGACAAGCCTGCCGGTGGCAAGGATGACAA
>JBAQLW010000057.1:0-13986 GCA_049302175.1 Rectinemataceae bacterium | reverse complement strand
GGCTATAGACTCGGCAAGGATCTTGCCCAGTCCAGGCCCCATCATGAAGCCCTGACCGCACATGCCGACAACCTGAAGGAAATTCTTCGCCTTCTCCGGATAACCGACTATGGGAAGGCCGTCAGGCGTCATCGGGTACATGCCGCGCCATGTGCGCCTTACTCTCAGATTCCGAAGCCGCGGGTACAGCTCGAGCATGCGCTTGACGCACAGGGGAAGGAAGCTGGAGGTCGAGCCCTTGTCCCTTCCCCATATCTGGGGTCGCGGCGTGATGCAGAAAATCACCTGACCCGTGCCGGCCTGGTAGAAATAGTAGTTGCCCGATTCCGAATCCGGCCTGATATCGACGACCATGGGTTCCATGAAGCGTTGCACGGGTTCGGTGACTCCGGCTTCGTGGCAATCGGGGTGGACAGGTATGTCCAGTCCGGCGAGGCTCGCGAGATCGGCGGCTTCGGCGCCGGCCGCGTTTATGAAGAGAGGAGCGCTCCATGTCTCGCCTCCGGCGGAGATGCTGGATAACCTGTCCCCCTTCATGTTAAGTGCGTCTATTCGGGTATTGAAGAAAAATTCGACACCCGAGCCCATCGCCAATTTATGATAGGCGGTTCCCGCCATGAGGGGCGAGGCATAGCCGTCGCCGGGGCTGTAGGTTCCGCCAAGCAATCCATCCATGCGGATGCCCGGGGAAAGCCCCTCGATGACATCGGGGCTCACCCAGTCGATGTCGAGACCCGCTTCCTTCTGCCGCTTCAGAAGGCTGAGGAAGGAGCTTCGTGTCGCCTCATCATAGGCCACATAGAGGTAGCCGCCCCTGTGCCATTCGATATCGAATCCATGAACTTCCTTCATGGTCGACACGATCTTGAGAGACTCGAGGCATATCCTTATTTTCGCCGCCTCCGAATGCGTCGCGCGCAGGCCGCCGATGGCCGCCCTGTTCTGGCCGCGTCCCCAAGAGGCTTCCTGGTCGATAACGGCTACTTTGAATCCGTGCGCGCCGAGCTGCCATGCGAGGGGGACACCAATCGATCCGGAGCCGGCTATGACGATATCGTAGGTTTTCATGGTGCACCCCTGGATCCGGCATCCTTGCCGCCAAGCCGTAAAAGACCTTCGTTGACTATTTCGCCCATCGGCACCTCCATGAAGAGGGGCCGTAGGGACCCGGGCTCCACCTCGGCCAGGTTAACACCGGCGAGCTTGAAGGCCCTTCCGACGAGCTGTGAGCAGGTTTTGGAACCGCAGGCTCCCATTCCAACCCTCAGTGTCTTCAACTGGTTGATGTCGCGGACCTCATTCTCTTTGATGAAGTCGACGAGTTCTCCCAAAGTCACACGCTCGCAGCGGCAAACATAGGCGTCCGTATCTACGCAGCCCGTTTCTTCAACTGCCTTGCCTTCCGAGACTTCCGGCCCCTGGACTCTTATGCCCGCTATGCTCGACGCGTTGCGCAGGGATGTCCTGAAAGTGAGGAGCCAGGTATTCTTTTTCGCGTTCCACTTTTTCGACACCACGGGGGCGCTCTCGAGGTAGCCTCCCTCCTGACCGACGAGATCCATCACAGTTCCGTCCGGAAAGTCGGCGGCGAATTCCCAGGGCAGTATGACCTCCGCCGCGTCCTCCGACACTCTCCGTATGAGGCTGACGGCAAGACCTGGGCAGATCGACACGCATGAGGTGCATCCAATGCATTTCGTTCCATCGAAATAGGGCAGGTCAAGGAGGTTGTGGCGCACGGGCCTCAGCTTGATCGCTGAGGTGGGGCAAACCGTCGTGCAGGGATTGCAGGGGATTTCCTCGGAACAGAAGAAGACGGGATTCCATTTGGCTTCGGGAAGGACGGGGCTTCGAGAGAACACATCGCCAGGCCGCGATTTCAGCACGTCGCGCTTAGGAATCCATGTGGGATCGAGTTCGATGCGTTTGCCGAGCATCCTGGCCAGCGTGAAGGCGGCTATCCTGCCGCCGAACATCGCGCTCGAGGCTTCGGCAATCTCCTCGGCATCGCCCGCGGCCACGGCGAGGATGCCGTAGCTCTGCGCCTGCCTGAGGAATTCGTCACAGGAGGCGAGTCCCGTGGCGATGAGGACAGTGTCGACATCGTGGGCGATTGTAGTCCCCGGAATCGGCCTGAAGTTGTCGTCAACCTTTGAAACGAGAGCCCTTGTCACCCTCCCCTCACCCGATCCGTCGCTCTCGGCGCGCAGGATTGTCGTGTTCAGGTGGATGGGCACGCCCATGCGGCGAATCTTGTCGGCATGGACCTTGTAGCCGGTGATCCTGCCGGCCACCTCGACGATGCCTGCCACCTGGATGCCTGCCTGGAGGGCGTGGTAGGCGGCGATAAGACCGACATTGCCCGATCCGACGATGAGAAGTTTCTTCGACGCCGTGACGAGGTCGCGGTTGACGAGGGTTTGAAAGGCGCCGGCCCCGTATACCCCGGGCAGGTCATTGCCCGGGAACAGGATGCTCTTCTCGCGTGCGCCAGCGGCCACGACGAGAGCAGTGAACTCCACAAGCAGAAAGGACGAATAATCCTTGTAGATCCCTGCCTTCCTGTCCTTGAAGATGGATACCACCGGAGCGTCGCGAAGTATGGTGACGTTGGGGAGCTTGCCCAGTTTTTTCTCAAGCTTTCCGGCTATATCGATGCCGCGGACGCCGGCATAGCAGTCCTCCTCCGATCCGAAGAATTTGTGGGTCTGCAGCACGAGCTTGCCGCCCAACTTTTCCTTGTCGTCGGCGACGATCACCTGAAATCCCATCTTGCCGAGTTCATGGGCTGCCGAGAGGCCTGACGGACCGCCCCCGACGACGAGAATGTCGGTCCGAATCGTGCGGCGCTCCGCCTGTTTTAGTGGATCGTTCAACGCGGGGAGTGTGGGCAAGCCTACCAAGGTCCGCACGTCCATGCCTTCGACGAGAGGAGTAACACAGGATTTTCTGGGTATCCCGTCGATCAGGACCGTGCACTGGGAGCACTGGCCGTTGGCACAGAAAAGACCCTGGGGCGACCCGTCCTTGCGATGCTTGGAAAAGCAGGCGACCCCGAGGGCGACAAGGGAAGAAGCTACAGGTTCTCCGGCATATCCGACAACAGGCTTTCCATCAAAAAAAAATCCAGCCTCCGTTCTCCCTTCGGGAATGGGAAGCACTGGGTGTGCTGTAATCCTGGACATTATTTCCCTCATGCGACCAAGAAAAATCGGATAACGCAGGCTATTACCACTCAGGCTGACTGTCAAGGAAAAATCGACGCTTCAACAAATTCGCTTCAACAAATTGCCGATTTTGACTTGCGAATTGCAAAACCACAATATACGATATCGCAGGAGGCACAATTATGTCATATGCAAGGAAGTACGGTCGCGGTCTCGCTGTTGCCGTTTGCCTGGCGGCAACGATGTTGCTCGTTCTGGCTGGCTGCGGAGGATCAGCCAGCGGAAAGACGATCAAGATCGCCCTTCAGGCGCCCATCACGGGCGATTACGCCTATGAGGGCCAGATGGCCAAGCAGTCGGTGGAAGTGGCCGCCGAGCTCATAAACAAGGCCGGCGGCGTACTGGGCAAGCAGGTCGAGATCGTTATTGTCGACGACGGATCCAACCCCAAGGATTCGGCCCTGGCGGCGCAGAAGGCTGTTTCGCAGAAGGTCGTCGCCGTCATCGGCAGCTACGGCTCATCGGTAACGGAACCGGCCGCCGACATCTATGAAAAAAACAAAATCGTATCGATAGCCTATGGCGCGACGGCGCTCAGGCTCACGATGGATAAGGATAGGCAGTTCTTCTTCAGAACCTGTGGCCGCGACGATGCGCAGGGACTCTTTTTCGGGGAATATGCCGTCGAAACCCTGGGCGCGAAGCGGATCGCCCTAATGCACGACAATTCGACCTTCGCGAAAGGCGTAGCCGACGAAGCCCAGAAAGCTCTCGCTCCCTATATCGCCGAAGGCAAGACCGAGATCGTCTACTTCGACGCCATCACGCCCAAGGAAAAGGATTTCTCTTCGGCGGTGACCAAGCTGCGCGAGACGAAACCCGATGTCTGGTACTTCACCGGCTACTACCCCGAAGCCGGGCTTCTTATCCGCCAGGCACGCGACGCCGGACTCGATTGCCCATTCATCGGCGGCAACGCGGCCATCAACGACGATTTCGTGAAGATAGCCGGCCTCAATGTAGCCCAGGGCGCCCTCATGACCCAGGAGCCCCTCGTCACCGACGTCACCACGTCGATCGCCGAGCAGTTCAAGGCGCTCTATGCCGAGAAATTCAAGGAACTGCCCTCAAGCCCCTGGCCCGTCTACGCGGCTGATGGGCTCTATGCCATCGTCGGCGCCATCGAAAAGGCGGGAAAAACCGACTCAGCCTCTATCGCCGACACCCTGAAAACCAAGATGGACGGCGTCGAAGGCGTCACCGGCCCAGTGCTATTCACCGACCGCGGCGATCGAAAGGACGTTCCCTATAAAATGTATGAAGTTGCCGGAGATGGCAAACTCGTCGTTTCGACCAAGTGATGTAGACAGCGCCGTTGCGGATGCGCGATGGCGCCTGAAGAGAGCTGGCCGGGTCGGCATGCCGATTTGATCAGCTCTCTTTATGCCGACCGCGCGAAGGAGAATCGTGACCACTTTTATTGAACAACTCGTCAATGGCCTCACTGTCGGCTCTTTTTATGCCCTCGTCGCCCTGGGATACTCCATGGTGTACGGCGTTATGAAGCTCATAAATTTCGCGCACGGCGATCTTTTCGCTTTCGGAGCCTATCTCGGCTATACGATTCTCACAGGCGCCGCCGGAAAAGTGACGGCTACCTTCGGCATCTGGGGCGGCATGGCCTTCGCCGCCGGCATCGTGGCCATAAGTGTCGCTTTCGCAGGCGTTCTCGTGGAGAAGGTGGCCTATAGGCCGGTCTATCCTTCGGGCAGACTGTCGCTCGTGGTCTCGGCCCTCGGCGTGGCCATATTCATCCAGAATTCCATCATGGCGATTTGGGGAGCCAGGCCGCAGGCCTTCCCCGCCAGCGTCGTGCCCTCACAGAGGTTCTCCGTCCTGGGGGTTCCAGTCACTGAACTCCAGGTGACCATACTTGGCATCTCCTTCGCCCTCATGCTGATAATATGGCTGATCGTGGAAAAATCCACCTTTGGAGCCTCCGTGAGGGCATCGGCCCTCGACAGGGACACAGCCACCATAATCGGCATCGATGTCCGCAAGGTAATATTCTTTGTCTTTGCCCTCGGTCCCGGCCTCGGCGGCGTGGCGGGGCTGATGAACGGGATGTACTACAGGGCGATCAGTTTCAATATGGGTTGGAACTATGGCCTCAAGGCCTTCACCGCGACGATTCTGGGCGGTATCGGCAACATTCCGGGAGCGATGTTGGGCGGTCTCCTGCTCGGCATCGTCGAATCCCTCCTCTCCGGATATGTCTCCGGCGCATGGAAGGATGTCTTCGTATTCATCCTCCTCATTCTCACCCTCATTTTCAGGCCAACCGGCCTGCTGGGTGAAAAAATGGCGGAGAAAGTCTGATGAGCATTACAAAAACCCTGCTTGAAAGGATTTCTGCCGCCCTCCCGGGAAACGTCAAGCGCAGGATCGACCGCAGGACCCTCACCATAGCGGCTATAGCTGTCCTGGCTGTCTTCCCCCTCATGCCCTTCGTTGACAACTACTGGATCGAGGTTGGTTTCTATTGCGGAATCTACGCCCTCCTCGGCCTCTCCCTCAACATCGTTCTCGGCGAAGTAGGTCTTTTCGATCTCGGCCATACGGGCTTCTACGCCATCGGCGCTTACGTGACGGCCATACTGAACACACAATTCCATATCCCCATCCTCCTCCTCCTGCCCGTCTCCGCGCTGGCCTCTGGCCTCTTCGCCTGGCTCGTCACGGCCCCCGTCATCCACCTGAAGGGTGATTATCTCTGCATCGTCACTATCGGCCTGGGCGAGATAATCCGCCTCACCATGATCAACAATCCATTCGGGCTGACGGGGGGTCCCAACGGGATAAACGGCATCGATACGCCCAGCTTTATCTTCCCCATCGTCTCTTCGCGCCAATTCTACTATCTCATCTGGATACTCATCGCCCTCATCACCTTCGGTCTCATCCGCCTCCAACGTTCAAGAGTTGGGCGGGCGTGGAACTATATAAGAGAGGATGAAACGGCGGCGGAAGCCCTTGGCGTCGACGTGCGCCACTACAAGCTAGCGGCTTTCGTGCTGGGCGCGGCCCTCGCCGGCCTGGCGGGCAACATCTACGCTTCCAAGCAGATGTCCGTTTCACCCGAAAGCTTTACTTTCATGGAATCCTCGCTCCTCTTCTGCATCGTCCTCCTGGGCGGGCTGGGCTCCATTCCAGGCACTATGCTCGGAGCCTTCGCCATCACCGTATTCCCAGAAATATTCCGGCCTTTCGCGAAATACAGACTGATGTTTTTCGGCCTTGCCCTCCTCCTCATGATGATCTTCAGGCCAGCCGGCTTTCTTCCCCGCATACGGGACTCAGGGGAAACGCTGCGCCGCGCCCTGGGAGGGAAGCGCAGGAAATCGGGCAGGGAGACGAAAGGTGAAGCCGTTTCGGCAGAACCGATCGCTTACGCGGCAGGTCCCATCGCCGCGGCACCGCTCGATGCTCCGTCCCTCGTCGAGGTTAAGGACGTATCGCTCTCCTTCGGCGGCGTCATGGCCGTCTCCAGCATGAGCGCCACGATCGGCAAGGGAAGGATCACAGCCCTCATTGGCCCCAATGGGGCGGGAAAAACCACGCTCTTTAACCTCATCACCGGCATATACAAGCCACAGACAGGGAGCATAACCTTCAAGGACGAGATGATTTCCGGCGAACAGCCGCATAGAATCGTAAAAAGGGGGATTGCCAGGACATTCCAGAATATTCGAATATTCCCGACCCTCACCTGCCTCGAGAATGTGCTCTGCGGACAGCACTGCAAGGGCTCGGCTGGCTTTATCGGTTCAATCCTGAGACTTCCGTCCCAGCGGCGCGAGGAAGAGACGATGCTCGCGCGCGCCGATTTCTGTCTCGAAAGGGTCGGCCTCTCGGAGTCGGCCGACAGGCTCGCCTCGTCACTTCCCTACGGAAAACGGCGATACCTTGAAATAGCGCGCGCCCTCGCCGTCAACCCCGACCTCGTCGTCCTCGACGAACCTTCTTCCGGCCTGAACGACGCGGAAACGGACGATCTATCCAAACTCCTTCTCTCCCTCCTCGCGGATGGGCTCTCCATCCTCCTGATCGAGCATGACATGAATCTCGTGGACATGGTGAGCGACCATGTCATCGTCATGCAGTCCGGCAGGAAGATTGCCGAAGGCGCGATGTGCGACATAAGGCAGAATCCACTCGTGGTCGAAGCCTATCTCGGCAAGGAGGAGGATTGACCATGGCAACATTGCTGGAAATCAAGGACATGTGCTTGGATTACGGCGCCGTGCGCGCCCTCGACGGCGTGTCGCTCACCGTCGGCGAGAACGAAATTGTCGCCGTTCTCGGGGCGAATGGAGCCGGGAAAACGAGCCTCCTCAAGGCTATCTCGAGCCTGAAAAAGCCCAGTTCGGGGACTATTCTCTTCGAAGGCCAGGATCTCGCGAGCATACCGGCCTATACCTTGGCCGCCCGCGGCATAGCCCACGTCCCCGAAGGACGCCACGTCTTCGCTACACTGAGCGTCAAGGAAAACATCCTCCTGGGCAAGTATGGCGTCCGCCGCGCGAGGGAGAAAAGCAAGCAGGCTGACATGGAGGAGCGGGTCTATAATCTCTTCCCAATACTCAAGGAAAGGAGAAAGCAGCTTGCCGGCACGCTCTCGGGCGGAGAGCAGCAAATGCTCGCGATAGGCCGGGCGATCGTCTCCTCTCCTTCTCTTCTCCTTCTCGACGAGCCTTCGCTCGGGCTTGCGCCCATCATCGTGCAGGAAATATTCGCCCTCATCAAAAAAATCCATGACGAGGAAAAAGTGGCCATACTCCTCGTCGAGCAGAACGCCCGGAAAGCCCTCAAGGCCGCTTCGCGCGCCTACATTCTGGAACTGGGAAAAATCGTGATAACGGGCAATTCGGCCGATCTGGCCGTCAACCCCCGCATCCAGGCAGCCTATCTCGGAGGGAAAGAATGCACCTGATCCCAACGGCGATGCCTGCCTCCATCGAAGGGATATGCGGCATGAAGGTCACGATCATGGGCCTCGGGCTCCATGGGGGCGGCCTTTCGAGCGCGAAATTCTTCAGCGACAAGGGAGCCCTTGTCACCGTCACCGATCTGAGGGACGAAGCCACGCTCGCGCCTTCCCTAGAAGCCCTCGCCGGCAGGAACATCCGCTTCGTGCTAGGGCGCCATGAAATCGATGACTTCGACAACGCCGACATCGTGATCAAAAATCCCGCGGTGAAGCGCAGGTCGCCATTCCTGGCGGCCGCTGGCCATATCGAAACCGACATTTCGGTCTTCCTGCGCTATTCCAAATCGCCCATCGTGGCGGTGACGGGATCGAAGGGCAAATCGTCCACGGCGAGTGCCATCCATCACGGATTCATCGAGTCGGGAATCGACGCGTTTCTCGGCGGCAATATAACGGTATCGCCCCTGGATTTCCTCGGCGAGACTGCTCCCGGCAAGCCTGTGGTGCTCGAACTCTCTTCCTGGCAGCTTGCCGACATGCGGGGCATGGGCGTACTGAAGCCCAAGGTCGCTGTCATCACCGCCATCCTGCCTGATCATATGAACTATTATAGCTCGATGGAAGAATACGTCGCCGACAAGCGCCTCATCTACGCCGACCAGGACGGTTCTGATTTTACGATATGCGATTTAGACTCCCCTTGGGGACTGAGCTTCGCCTCCGAGACGAAAGGTCAAGTTCTGTTCTATTCAGAGAAAGAATTGGATCGATTCCTCCCCGCCGAGCTTCTCGTCCCCGGCGGCCATATGCGCAAGAATCTCATGGCGGCGGGGCTGGCTCTGGGCGCCATGGGTCTGGAAGCCGAATCGGTCAAGAAAGCCCTTTCGAGCTTCCCCGGTGTGGAGCATCGCCTGGAGTTCTTCGCGGAATCGCGAAACGTCAGGTGGTACAACGACTCGGCAGCCACTATTCCCCAGGCAGTCGACGTCGCGCTTTCCAGTTTCACCTGCCCCGTCGTCCTCATCACGGGCGGAACGGATAAAAACATCGATTTCGAGCCCGTGAAGCCCATCTATGCGAAAGCGGCCGCCCTCGTGCTTCTCAAGGGCACGGGCACCGACAAGCTTCTTCCCCTGCTCAGTGATCAAGGCCTCCAGTGGTTCGGTCCCTACGACAACCTGACCGAAGCCGTGGGCGTCGCGGACCGGCTGGCGCAGCCTGGCTCTGCCGTGCTTCTTTCGCCAGGCTGCGCCTCTTTCGGAATGTTCCTCCATGAATTCGACCGCGGCAAAAAATTCAAGGAAGCGGTAAGGGCGCTTCTGGCCCTGGACCAGTCTTCCTCTCCCGCTCTCAGGTAAAGGCTACCGCCGCATAGCCGACGAATGAATCGTCCTGCCTTACGTCCAGGCTTGTGGCATAGGCAAGGAGGAGAGCTTCGGTGGCGCCTGTCTCGATGGCGAAAGCCAAGGCTGCCACGGCGGCTCCAGCGGAGCAGGCTGAGCCCTTTTTCACCGCGTGGGCCAGAGCGGTTTCACAGTTCATGTCGAGGAGGGCATCGATGAAAGCCTTATCGTTCGTGCCCTTGACCCATTTTTCCGCCTTTTCTCCCCTGCCCGCGGGTAAAAAGCCATAGGCGGGGCCGTAATGCGTCAGATCGGTCGAACCCACGCAGGCGACTTTCTTGCCCAGGGTCGCCGAAGCCCTACCTAACGCCGCCCCGAGTTCTTTGGCCCCGTAGTATGGTGGGCTGCGCAGCCAGAGCATCTTTGCTTTTGGCTGCAGTTGGGCGATCATCGGAAGGAGAACCTCGACACTGTTGTCAACCTCATCGTCAGGAAAGGGAGAAGGCGTCCCGGAATCGCGCAGCTCCTCGCCTAGCGCCTTGAGGAGCTCCTTGTCGGCGTAAAGATCTCCAGCGACGGTCTCGAAGGTGGATTCCCTCGCGTAGAGGATGGGGCTTGCCTGGGAGAGATGACCTCCCACGACAACGATTGTCTCTGACTCAGCCAGCGATCCTATAGCGAGGGCCGAAAGGCGGCCGGAAAAGGACCATCCAGCGTGTGGGGAAACCACAGCCTTGGCATCATGGATTTCAAGGCTTTCCGTCCACTCGGCAAGGACGTGCGCGATGTCAGTCCTGTCTCTCGGATACCAGCCATAGGGGAGAGCGGGCTTGCGCTTCTCTTCGCCTGTTTCCATGGAGCCTCCTCCTCATGTCTAGTATAGTCTCTTTACCAACCGAGAAAAGCCTCTCTCGGGGAAAATTGTGCACAAGCCCTACCCTTCTCCTTCCGATAATCTAAAGGATCAGGAAGGAAATATGAGAAAAACACTACGCGCACTAGTGGCCATTGCATCGATACTTGTCGCCATTCTGGCGATATTCTCGTTTTTCTACAGGCTCGGCGATATGCGAACTTCGGGCGAACGCTCGAGCGGAGCCGAGTATTCCATACTGAGAAACGCCTTGATGTCGCTCCAATCAAAGAAAGATCTCCAGGATCCTGCGCTCAGGGACAGGCTTCTTGCCCTCTACAAGGGCAGCGACAGGCTTCTTGCCGCGCAGGTGCTTGACTCCTCAGGCCTCACCGCTTGGAAAATTCCTTCAGGTTCCGCCTATTTCGCCCTCCCCAACGATAGTTCCGTACGCGGTGGCTTCTCGGCGCCCGAAGGGAGCACCGTCATATTCACGACGCCCCTCAGCGATGGCATGAGGCTCTCGGCGCTCTACGCCACTCTCAAACGAGCCGACATATCCCGTGCGGCCAAGCTACCAGTCATAATCATCGCCCTCTGGTGCCTCGTCGTCGCCATGTCCATTCTCTTCCTCGGGAGAGAAGACAAGGTTGAAGTCACCGGGAAGACTCCCGACCTGCCGCAGGAGGAAGCCCCTCCGCAGGATGAACCTGAAACCGCTCTGGAGGATCCTGGCTTGCCAGAGGACGCGATTGATGAGGAGCCTTTGATCCTCGGCTCCGGCAGGAATTTCGAGGAAAGCCTCGCCAAGCTCGAGGAAGACATCATCGACTGGTCCAGCCGCTATCCGGACAAGGAAGCCCATCCATCGCAGGCGAGCGCTGAGACCGATCAAGCTCCACCTGAAGAACTCGACGAGGAACTCGACGAGGAAATGGATGAGCTCGAGACTTCACCTGAAGACGAGCCGCAGGGCAACGAGGAGACAGCGCTGGCTGATTCCAGGGAAAGTCTCCAGGAATTCGAGGAGCTCAATGCCGAAGCCATGCCCGAGAAAAAGGATCTCGCCGACTTGCCCATGCCTCTCGCGCTTGGAGACTCCCTCCTCGAGGCTCGCCTGAGCGAGGAACTTGGTCGAGGCCCCAGAAATGAAGTATCGCTCATGCTCATCCATTGCGGAATCAGTTCCCGAACCGATCCGGCCGCGGTGGCGTTGGCTGTCACCGTGAAGGACTATATCGGGGCAAAAGATTTGATCTTTGAACTCTACAAGGGAGCCTTTGCCGTCGTCCTCCCCTCCGTGGATCTTGGAGGAGCCCTGAAGATGTCTGAGGATCTGGCCGACGTGCTTTCGGCCACGTTGAGCCTTTACAAGGACATAGAAGGGGAAGCGCCGGTGTATATAGGCATCTCGGCGCGCTCGGAACGGAAGGTCGACGCATACAAGATCTATCGCGAGGCTTCGACGGCGGTCCACAAGGCGTATTCTGGCAGCCAGTCGCGAATCCTCGCTTTCAGGCCGAAGACGGTGTAGAAGCGGCCTGTACCCCTCTCTTACTCAGTCCACGTTCTCTATGGGAAAATTCATCCTGTCGCGCGTCAGGACAGTGCCGGGGAAGACTTCCTGCGCTTCCTTCAGCAGCTGCTTCAATTCCTTGTCGGCATAGCGTGGGCTGTAGTGGATGAGGCCAAGCAGTTTGACGCCGCCGGCGTCCCTTGCTATTGTCGCCGCCTGGCGCGCCGTCATGTGCCGCTTTTCCACGGCCGAGGAAAGGAGAGCGTCCTCGAACATTCCCTCGCAGACAAGCAGGTCCGAACCTGTGACTTCACGGGATATCTCAGGGAAGTAGAGGCTGTCGGTCACGTAGCTGAACTTCCTCCCCGATCGGGGAGCCCCGAGCACATCGCCGGGATGGACAACGCGGCCATCAGGGAGCTCAACGTCTTTCCCTCCCTGGAGAACCGACCAGAGCGGACCGCGGGGTACTCCGAGGGCAAGCGCTTTTTCCGGGAAAAATGCCCCAGGCCTCATGCCTTCCTCGAGGGTGTAGCCATAGCAGGTTTTGGTGTGACGAAGCCCGAAGGAACGTACGGAAAAATCTGCATCTTTCCAGAGGATTCCCGGCTCAGTGAATTCCTTCACTATGATCTCGTAATTGATGTACATGTCGAGCGATCGCCTCGTCTGATCGATATATTCGGCGATGCGCGGGGGGCCGAATATATAGAGGGGTTCCTGCCTGTCCACCTGACTGTTCAGCATAAGTATCCCGGGAAGGCCCGTGACATGGTCGGCATGCATATGGGAGATGAAGATCGCCGTGATCTTTTTCCAGCGGAGATTGAGGCGACGTATCGATATCTGCGTGGCTTCCCCGGCATCGAAAAGAAACAGTTCGCCTTCGCGCCGAAGAAGAACGCTCGTGAGGTGGCGGTATGGGAGGGGCATCATTCCCCCGCAGCCCAGAACAAATGCTTCAAAATTCATGTTGGTCGACTATAGCTGAAATGAGCGCGCCTCTGCAATCACTTGAGCAACGCGCCATCTGTATGCAAGTATAGAGCCATGAATGAATTTTCAACGCTTGGCCTCCATGACGGATTGGCGGAAGCCTTCGAAGCCCTGGGCTTCAAGGTGCCCACGAAGGTCCAGCGCCTGGCCATCCCCAGGATTCTCATCAAAAAAGACATCTTCCTCCAGTCGGAGACAGGGACAGGGAAGACTTTCGCCTATCTTGCCCCAGCCATCTCCTTCACCAGGGAAATGAGCCCCACAAGGGGACCTCTCATCCTCGTCCTCTGCCCCACCCAGGAGCTCGCCGTCCAGGTGGCCAGGCAAGCAGAAGCCCTGCTCGAAGCGGCACATATCCCCATGAACGTTCTCGCCATCCTCGGCGGCAGCCCCCTCTCGCGGCAGGAGGACGCCCTAAAAAAGCGAAAGCCGCACATAGTTATCGGCACGCCGGGAAGGATATCCGATCTCGCGAAAATGCGATTTCTCAGGCTGGACAGCCTGAATTTTCTCGTCCTCGACGAGGGCGACAGGCTCCTCTCCGCCGAGTACCGCGATCAAGTTAAAGATATCCTTGACCGCGCTCCTTCCTCCTCCTGCAGGATTCTCGCTTCGGCGACGATTTCGCCCAACACGCGTAAAATCGCCCGCGCCTTCATGAAAGAGCCTGAATCCCTCGATCTCCTCGACGAAGGCGTTCTCGCCCGCGATATCGAGCATTGGATATTCTACGTGGAGCACCGCAAGCGCATCGATTTTATCCGTCGGCTTGAAACGGCTCTCAGGCCGAAAAAATGCCTGGTCTTCGCTTCCTCAGGCGACAGGGTGGCGAGGACAGCCGAACGCCTTGTCGAACGAGGGCTTCCCTCCGACTCCATAGCCTCGAAACAGGAAAAGGAACATCGCCGCGTGGCCATCGAGAGGTTCGAAAGCGGATCCTTGCGCTATCTCGTCACGACGGACTTGGGTGCCAGAGGCCTCGATATTTCCGGCATCACGCATATCATCAGCATGGATATGCCCGAGGAAGGATCCTGGTACATCCACAGGGCGGGCAGGACGGGGCGAGCGGGAGAAAAGGGCCTCAGCATTGTGCTGGCCGATGCAAGAGAGCTGAAGAG
>JBAQLW010000056.1:0-3506 GCA_049302175.1 Rectinemataceae bacterium | reverse complement strand
GAGCCGCGCCCCCTTCTTTTCATGCTACCTATATCAGCGTTCCGCTTACCTCACGATCGCCTCACTTGAGTCCGAAAAGCTCTTCCTCGAGGAATTTCCAGGTCTTCATGTAATCGCCCGACCCAATCAGGTCGCCCAGGCCTTTCTTCTCCATCGCTTCGAGCCTTGAGAGGAGCTTGGCGGTGATCCTGTTGTTGGCCTCGAACATGCCCTTGATGTCGTAGCGGGTGGGCGAGGTATCCGAGGTGACGTAGTCGTCATAGCCATACTTGCGGAGGTAGTAGAGGAATTCTGCATAGGCGAGGAAGTGCTTGCTGCCGGCGAAGTAGTCCCAGTCCCACTTGGCGTCGTTGTCGTTGATGTGGACATAATAGGGCAGGCCTGAGTCGTGCAAGAGGGCCAGCTCCTCGGCGGGATTGGAGCCGCCGTACATCGAATGGCCGAAATCGAGGGTGACGCCCAGGCCAGGAAGCCTCAGCTGCTGGATGAGGAGGACGGTTTTGGCCGCGTTGTTGAGGAAGCAGGTGCCGCGGGTCTCGCTGGGCTTGTACTCGATGAAAAGGGTGATATCAGGGCGGTAGGCGGCGGCCTCGCCGAAGGTTTCCTTGAGATAGCCCCAGTTTGTGGAGTAATCTACCTGGAAGCCGAATTCGTAGCCGTCCCCGAGGGGGCAGCAGGTGACCTTGTCCGCCCCGATCGCGGCGGCGAAGTCCTTGGCTTCCTTGATGAACCTGACGGCCTTGGCGCGCACGGCCTTGTCCGGCGAGGTGAGGCCGCCGTTCCTGAACTCAGGCTCGGCCTTCACGTTGACGTTGACCGCCGAGATCCCGAGTTTGTATTTCTTCATCAGCGCCTTGACCTCGTCGGCCGCGTTCACCTCATAGGGGTATACGCATTCGAGACCGGCCATCCCCGGGATCTCGGCGGCGGCCTGGAACTTCTGTTCGAGGCTCAAAACCTGATTGTATTCATGGAACCTGTCCTTCGTCCGACTTAGGAACGACGAGATCACTGCGTACTTGATCATGTGCTTTCTCCTTTTCAGCGGTATATGGACGCGCTCAGCGCGCGCTGTATCCTTGCCTTGCCATTCATATAGGCTGCTTCGACATCCTCCGCTACGGCGCTGGCGATCTCGAGATCGAAGGAGCCTTTATAGCCATTGCGGAGCAGCCCGTCGACCACCGACTCCCAGGGAATATTCCCTTCCCCCGGGGGCAGCGCGAGGTTCTCGAAGCCAAAATTGTCCTTGAGGTGGGTGCCGTAGATCCTGCCCGCGAGCTTGGCCGGCAGAGTGGCTATGCTCTCCTTGGAACTCCAGGCGTGGCCCGTATCGAAGTTATAGCCCACGCTCGTGTTGCCCGTTTCCCTGGAGAAGCGCATCAGCCCTTCGGTTCCCCCGAGGAGGGAGCCGGGCACGATTTCCAGGGCCAGCTTCAGCCCCGCCGACTCGACGATTCCGGCTATCCGCAGCAGCTTCGCGCAAAGGCCGTCCCAGAGCCGTTCCCAGTCGTCGTGGGAGAAGGAAGCGCCGGTCGGAAAGGCAAAGGGCGACAGCGGCAGGGTCACCACGCCGCAGCCGGGAAATCTGGACACGATTTCCACAACGCGCTTCATGTCATCCAGTCCCATCTCCGAGAGGAGAGCCTCCTCGTCCCTCGTGGCGCAGAGGAGGAAATGGGCGACGAACTGGGTTACTGTCATGTCGAGGGCCGCGGCGCGGCCTGCGAGAGCGTCGGCGCCATCCAGCCATTCGGCTATCCTTTCGCCCTTGAACACCTCAAGCTGGAATCCGCCAAAGCCCATCGACTTCAGCTGATCGAGCCCTTCGGCGTACTGGGCCACCGTGAAATCCGTCGTATATCGGGAAAAGAAATATGCGGGCGATACTCCAAACATTCCTCACTCCAAATATTGCATACAATATTGATATAATGTAGAGTACTATCCAAGGCCTGTCAATCGAGAGATGCTTTCAAGTACAAGGAGTTGCCATGAAGTCGAAACGCAAGGTGATAATCGCCGTCGCTCCCGTCGCCCATGTCGAAAAGCAGGTTCCCGCCGGCGCCAGGAATCCGGTGCGCTCGGGTGATATAGCGAGGGAAGTGCTGGAATGCGCGCGCGCCGGAGCTTCCCTTGTCCACCTCCACGTCAGGGACGAGGAAGGAAGGCAGATCGCGGGCCTCGAGAGCTTCACCCGCACGATCGACCTCATCAGGGCCGAATCGGATATCGTCATCCAGGGCTCGACGGGAGGCAAGTCGGCTCTTTCCCTCGAGGACAGATCGGCCTCGGTGAACGAGCCGCGCGTGCAGATGGCTTCCCTCAACATGGGCTCAACCAATTTCGGGGAGAGCGTCTACATCAACACCTGGGACGATATAAGGTATTGGTCGGCCAAGATGAAGCGCGCGAAGGTGATCGCCGAGCTCGAAGTCTTCGACCTTTCCATGATCGAAAGCATCCTGAGGCTGGCGGACGAAGGCAGCCTGGAAAGGCCTCTCCATTTCAACTTCTCCCTCGGATTCAAGGGAGCCCTCGCGGCGACGGCCGACAACATTTTCAGGCTGAAGCAAGCCCTCCCTCCCGGCTCCTCCTGGAGCTTCATCCATGAGGGCATGGAGGACTTTTCACTCCTGGGAATGGCCGTGGGCTGCGGCGCGTCGGGAATCAGGGTGGGCTACGAGGACGGCTTCACGATCGAGCCGGGGAAAATCGCCACGAACGCGGAGCTGGTGGCTCACGCGGCTTCCCTCGTGCGACTCCTGGGCTGCGAGCCGGCTACATGCGCCGAGGCGCGGGAAATGCTGGGCATTAGGAAATAAGGCTGGTTCCGGGAGGGCGTGGCGCCTTGAATGCAGAAGGGGACTTGAATCCCCATGCTTTATTTCATTTTAAATAGTATTTACAGTACCAATAGTGATATGCACTATATATTATCTACGTTTATTCTACGGTATCAAGACGCCATATCTTAGTCTTTAGCTTTTCTCTCTCAAGTACCAAGCGGCTTCCATATCATTTCCTCTCCCACATCCGCCACCTCAGATGACACACATGGCATAAGAAAGAGAGAAAGGCTATTTGCTACCTCGGAAAACAGCTCGGGTGCATAGGAAAGCTTTTTCCGCTTACGGAATGCTTCCCACGTCGATGCCATTCTGTTCAAGAATAGCCCGAATCGCAGAAGTGATGGTTTCTTCTGAGTTTTCGATGCGGCCAAGCAAGTCAATATCCATTGTCGACTGCGAGACCTCGCTACGCCACACCGCCAACAGTAGAGCGCCTTTTAGGATGAATCTATCAGCATACTTTGACTTGGAAAGGCGAAAAAGAAAACGTTCCATCGTATAATACTGAAGCACTTCACCCAATGGCCTATGCTCACGTTTCGATAGATCAAGGAGTCTCTGGCGTATGGAGGCAGAGACGTCACGTTTTATAAGTCTGCTCATAGAATTGCCTCGAGATAGGGAAATACGGCCTTCTCCACGCCACAAATCTTT
>JBAQLW010000055.1:0-2174 GCA_049302175.1 Rectinemataceae bacterium | reverse complement strand
CTCCTGCGGCGCTCCGAGAGGACGGCAGTGCGAAGCGGGACTGAAGAGTCCGACAGAGGGCGGCTGGAACAAGGCGGGGTCCTTCTCGACCCCCTTCGCCACGAGGTGTCAGTCCGCGGGCAGCCTGTGGAACTCTCGGCCAC
Source organism: Rectinemataceae bacterium (assembly GCA_049302175.1). Classification (GTDB taxonomy): domain Bacteria; phylum Spirochaetota; class Spirochaetia; order Treponematales; family Rectinemataceae; genus CAYXUF01. Next base: position 2,031 of record JBAQLW010000055.1, on the reverse strand, counting down.
CGAATTCGCCTTCCTCGAACTCCTGATGCGCGAACCCGGCCGCGTGTTCACGCGCTCCCAGGCCATTGCGAAAGCCAAGGGCGAGGACTATCCCGTCACCGACCGTTCCCTTGACGTCCACATCCTCTCGCTCAGACGCAAGCTGGGCGAGGAAGGAGCCCGCATCGAGACGGTGCGCGGCATAGGCTACCGATTCAGGGAAAAGCCGTGAAGAACGGCCTTTTCGCGAGGAGCCTGGCCGTCGTATCGACCGCTGTCATCGCCGTTGCCCTCGTCGTCTTGGGATTGAGCCTGTCGATCGCCGAAAAAACCTACATCAAGTCGAACGCCGAAGGGCTCGAGAGGGCAGCCTGGGCATCGACATCCTTCGTGCCACAAAACTGGGCCGATCCCGCAGGTTCGACTCAGGCCGGATTTTTCTGCGCCCGCCTGAGCGCGGACTCAGGCTACCGCGTCACTCTCATCGACGCATCTGGCAAGGTGCTCGGGGATTCGGGAGCCGACCCCGCCTCGATGGATAACCACTCAGACAGGCCCGAGGTCGCCAGCTCCCTCTCAGGCAAGGCCTCCTGGTCCAGACGCCTCTCCGCCACCACGGGCGAGTGGATGCTCTACGCGGCCATACCCCTGCGTGGACCCGAAGGTGGTATTCCGACCGGCGCCTTGCGCTTCTCCCTTCCTCTACCCGGGCTCATGGAGAGCCTGGACGACGCGAAGCGGTCCATGATCCTTGCCACCCTCGCGGTAGCCCTCGCCGCCCTCGCGGGTTCCTTCCTGCTTATGCGCACCCTGGACCGTCCCATCGTCCTTCTCTCCGAGCACGCGCGGCGCCTGGCCTCGGGCAGGACAGCGGAATCGGCCCCAGTACAGGTTGCCCCGAAATCCATCCCTGGCGAGCTGAAGTTCCTCGAGGAATCCCTCGATTCACTGGCCGCCGACCTCACGAGGAAGGCAGAGGAGGCCGAAGCCCAGAGCAGGCGCTTTTCGGCCATCCTGGATTCCGCGGGCGAAGCCATCCTCGCCCTCGACTGCCGCCTCAAGGTGATCGAGGCCAATCCGGCGGCCCATACCCTTCTGGGTGCCGAGCCCGGGAGCCTTCTCGGCAAGCTCCTGCCCCCCATCGCGGGAACCTCCGCCCTCGTTTCGATCGCGGAGCGCTGCCTCGCCTCCGGCGCCGCGATCACCGAGGACGTAAACCTCTATCCGGGAAGCGAAAAGACAGTCCACGTCAACGCGTCCCTCCTGGGCGGCACCGGCGACTCAGTCGGAGCCTCGGCTGGAACCGCAGCCGTCACCGCAGGCGAGGTTTCGGGCATCGTGCTCGCCGTCACCGACATAAGCGTCCTGAAACGGCTCGAAACCATGCGCACCGACTTCGTCGCCAACGTCTCGCACGAACTGCGCACGCCCATCCACCTCATCCGCGGCTTCGCGGAAACCCTGCGGTCCAGCGGCCAGGACAGGGTCGAAGCCGACCGTCACCTCGCGATCATCGAGCGCAACGCACTTCGCATGGAGAGAATTGTCGAGGATCTCCTCACCCTTGCCAGGCTCGAGCGGGAGCCCTCAGGCTGGCTGAGCGTGGAATCCTGCTCCCTCGAGGACATCTGCCAGTCGGCCTTCGAAAACGTCAAAGGTCAGGCCGAAGCCCGCTCGGTGCGGCTCGAATCCTCCATCCAGCCCAGCCTCGCCCTCACCGCCAACCCCGGCCTCGTCGAGCAGGCACTCACGAACCTCCTCGAAAACGCCGTGCGATACTCACCCGCGGGCTCGGCCGTACTCTTGGAAGCCACGGCTCGCGACGGGACGATCGAACTGAGCGTCAGGGATCGAGGATCGGGCATACCAGCCCCCGACCTCCAGCGTATCTTCGAGCGCTTCTACAGGGCCGACAAGTCGCGCGACCGTAAATCGGGCGGAACCGGCCTAGGTCTCGCCATCGTGCGTCACATCGCCCTCGCCCACGGGGGATCTGTGCAGGCGGAGAGTTGGTCGGGCGAGGGTTCCGTGTTCACGGTCAGTCTGCCTGCG
>JBAQLW010000054.1:0-4208 GCA_049302175.1 Rectinemataceae bacterium | reverse complement strand
GCCTCATAGACACCGAACTTTCGCGCCTTTACCGCGAAACCAATCTGCAGCGCGAAACCATCGACCATGTGGGGTCGTTCGCGGGGGCGAAGGTGCTCGTGCGTGTTGACGCAAACGTAGGCCTTGTCGACGGAAACCTGGAAAGCGAAGCGCGCATACTGCAGATACTCCCTACCGTGAACAGTATCCTGGAGAAGGATGGCACGCCCGTCGTCTGTTCCCATCTCGGCGATCCAGGAGCGGGGCTCGACAAGGGGCTCTCGAGAGAGGAGATATCGAGGGATTTTAGCCTCAAACCAGTAGCAGAGGTGTTGGCCAGAGAGCTGGGTGAAAAGTTTATCTTCCACAAAACGAGCGTGGCCGCTTCGGGTCTTCTCATAAACAGGGAAGCCATCGTCCCGGGCCGGGTCAATCTCATGGAGAATCTGCGTTTCGCCTCGGGAGAGAAGGACAATGACGAGGCCTTCGCCCGCTCCCTCGCCGAACTTTCCGACGGGTGGTTCGTAAACGACGCCTTCAATGTCTGCCTGCGCCGTCACGCGAGCATCACCGGACTGCCCAAGTTTGTCGAACATCGTCTGGCCGGCCCCCACGTCGCCAAGGAACTGTCGGTGCTGGAGACCCTGCTGGAACATCCGGCGCGCCCCTTTGTAGCCGTCTTCGAGGGCAGGGCGATGGGGACTCAATTGGGGGTTATCTCCGCGCTCTTGCCGAGAGTGGATTGCCTCGCCGTGATCGGATCGGAATGGGTTCTGCCCCAGGCCTACCCCGACAAGCTGATCGTCGCCGGCGAAGACAATGGCAAGGAAGGCGATGACTCGATCGGCCTTCTGGCGAAGCAGCTCGCCATGGCTCGAACCATACTCTGGTCGGGGCCGGCGGGGCTCGCCGGATTCGCGCATGAGGGGAGGATTGCCGGGCGGGAAGGCACTAGCTCGGTGGTTCACCCCCTCCATGTCGAGGCTCTCCACGGGGCTCTGCGCAGAGGCGTTTTCACCGTTGTCTGCAGCGAGGAAGAAAAGCAGTTGACCGATCTGGGCTGTCCGAGCCTCCACCTGTCCACGGGTCCGCGCGCCTTCCTTGAATACCTTGAACGCCTTTCACTGCCCGGCATAACTGCCCTCGACCCGAAGGAAGACCAGGAGAGAACCTAGAAGGCTTCAGCCAGGCCCTTGCCCTTGAGGGCGTTGAGCACCTTCTCCGGCGTGAAGGGTGTCTGTGTGAGCCGTAGGCCGATGGCGTTGCGGATGGCATTGGCGATGACGGCGGGAGGCGTGTCGATGCCGATTTCCCCCACCGATTTCGCGCCGAATGGTCCAGAGGGCTCCCAGCTTTCGGCGAATTCCACAATGATCTGCCCCACATCCTCGCGGGAGGGAATCGTGTAGGTCAGCAAGTTGTTTGTCAGCAATCTTCCCTTGTCGCTGTATTTCACGTTTTCATACAAAGCCATGCCGATGCCCTGCAGCAGTCCGCCTTCCATCTGAATACGGGCGAGTGCCGGGTTGATCGGCGTGCCGCAATCGACCACGGCGACGAAGCGGATCACATCCACCTTTCCGGTTTCCGTATCCACCTCGATTTCGGCAAAACCGGCCATATAGGGCGGCGGCGATTTTTCGCCGGTATAGGAAGCCGTCGCGGTCAAGGTTTTCATAAGCTCGCCGTTGTGGTAGAGGGTATCGAGGCTGAATTCCTTGAGGCTGACGATTGCTGTCCCATCATCTCTCAGGAATTGGCGACCGTCGAAGCGCAGGGCTTCGGAAGCGAGCCCGTATTTTTCGGCCACGGCGTCGATCAGCACCATTTTCATCTTCTTTGCGGCGGCGAGGGACGCGTTGCCCGACACATAGGTGGTGCTCGAGGCGTATGCTCCCACGTCGAAGGGAGTGTGGTCGGTATCGGAGGCGTAGACATTGATGTCCGAGAGGGGGATGCCCAATTCCTCGGCCGCTATCTGCGCCAGTACCGTGTCGCTGCCCGTGCCCAGGTCGGTGGCGCCCACCCGCAGCTTAAAGCATCCGCCGTCCTGCAGTTCAAGCGTGGCGGAGCCCATGTCGACGAGGGGGATACCGGAGCCTTGCATGGCGATGGCCATGCCCTTGGCTCTCACTCTGCCCGGTGCGACTTCCCATGAAAGCTTCCCCGGCTCCCAGCCGATGAGTTCCTTGCCCCGGCTGATGCAATAGTCGAGCTTGCAGGATTCCACGACCATTTCTATGCCTTCGCTGCCTTCGCCCATTATACGGAACACTTCGCTCGTCTCGCCCTCCTGGATCATGTTCTTTTCGCGCAGCGCGGCGGGATCCATCCTGAGCGCGTGGGCGAGCTCGTCCATCGTCGATTCGAGGGCGAAATTCCCCTGAACGGCGCCGTAGCCGCGGAAGGCGCCCGACGAGAGCTTGTTCGTGTAGACGACCTTGCCGCCGTAGTGGACGGCTTTCACCTTGTTGTACAGCGGGAGGGTCTTGGATCCTCCCACCATGAAGGCTGTGAGCGCGTGCTCGCCGAATGCTCCCGTATTCGAAAGGACATTCATGTCGATGACGTTGAGCGATCCGTCCTTGTCGGCGCCGATCCGCATGGAGATGCGCATCTGATGCCTGCAGAACGTCGACTCGAACACTTCCCTGCGGCTCAGGGCTATCCGCGCCGGGCGGCCTGTCGCGAGGGTGACGAGGGCGACGAAGGGTTCGACGTGGATGTGCTGCTTGCCGCCGAAGCCCCCGCCGATGCGTGGCTTCATCACCCTGATGCGCGAGAGTGGCATGGCGAGCGCCTGCCCCAAGAGGCGTCGCGTATGGAAGGGATTCTGGGTGCTCGTGCAGATATTGAGTCTGCCATGGATGTCGAGCCAGCTGAAAGCAGCGTGGGGCTCCATCGCGACATGCGACTGAGCTTGGGTATAGTAGGCTTTCTGAATGACGACATCGCTCTTGGCCAGTTCCTTCTCGATGTCGCCTATTTTCATGTCGTAGGATGCGGCGATATTCCGCTTCGGCTTGAAACCTATCGGGAACCTGTCGTGTATTTCGGGCTCGGGGTGGATAATGATGTCGTTGTCGGCCGCGTTCTCGAAATCGAGAAGGGGCTCGAGCACCTCATACTCCACGGCGATGAGCGACAAAGCCTCGTTCGCGGTTGCCTCGTCCTCGGCGGCGACTATGGCGACCTCGTCGCCTATGTATCGCGCGTACTCGTCGAGGATGAATTTGTCGTGGGGGCTGGGCTCGGGGTCTCCCTGGCCCGCACGGGTGATAGGAACGCGAGGCAGGTCCTTCCAGGTGAGCACGCAGGCGACGCCGGGCAGGGCGAGGGCCTTTGCCACATCGATAGAGACTATCCGCGCGAAAGCGTGGGGACTTCGCAGCAGCTTTACCATGAGGGCGTCCCTGGGGGCGAGGTCATCGGTATAGGCCGGTCTGCCGAGGATGAGGCCCATGGCGTCAATTTTTGGAATGCTCCGGCGGACCGAGATGAAGCTCCTATCCACGGCAGGCCTCCAGATATTTCTTGAGCGCCCTGAGATGGCCTTCGTATCCCGAGCAGCGGCAGAGGTTGCCCGCGAGATAGTGTTTGATGTCGGCATCGTTCGGCATTGGGGTAGCCGAAACCGTGGAAGGGGAGCAGAGTTCCTTCTTCATCGCGAGAACCATGAGGGCGAAGCCGGGCGAGCAGAAGCCGCACTGTTCGGCGCCCTCCGCGGCAATAAAGCCGGCGAGCTCGGCAGCTTCCTTCTCCATGCCTCGGATGGTCGTTATGGCCCGGCCGTCAGCCTTCCCCACGAAAATGGAGCAGGAAGGCACTGGAACGCCGTCGAGGAGGACGGTACAGAGTCCGCAGTTTCCCGTCCCGCAGCCTTTTTTCACCTCGGTGTAACCGGCCGAACGCAGAACATCGACGAGGGCGTCCCCCGGGTTGCAGTCGATTTTCAGCGCCTTGCCGTTCACACGCATCTCGATGATCATGACGCCGCCTCCGGAAGGGTCTTCGCGGCTGGGGCGGATTCCAGGGCTGCAGCCAAGACGGCACGCTTGACGAGTACCGCGCAGAGGGCGCGGCGGTATTCCGCGCTGCCTCTCGTATCCTCGCCGAAGCTCAATTCAGCCGCCGCGGCCTCGCCCGCGCGTGCCGCTTTTTCTTGAGTGGGCGCCGCGTCGTCGCCTAGGGCAGCCAAGGCGGCTGCGGAGAGGCGCGCGGCCTGCGGC
>JBAQLW010000053.1:0-2668 GCA_049302175.1 Rectinemataceae bacterium | reverse complement strand
CGCGAAGGTGGGCTGGTAGCCTATCTTTTTCATGAGAGGTATGGTGAAAGCGCCGGTGGTCGCTACGTTGGAGGCAGCCGAACCGGAAATCGTTCCAGCCAAAGCCGAGGCGATGACGGCTACTTTTGCAGGGCCGCCTGAAAAGCGTCCGCCGAGGCCGAGGGCCAGGTCGTTGAAGAGCTTTCCCAGCCCGCTCTTATCCAGGATCGAGGCGAGAATGACGAAGATGATGAGGTAGGTTGAAGAAACGCCCAGGGGCATGCCGAAGATGCCCTCGCCGCCCGAGTAGATGGCCTGGATGATGCGCTGTACGGATTGTCCGCGATGTGAGAAGACGCCAGGGATATAGGGACCAGCCCACATGTAGACGAGACAGATGATGGATATCCAAAACATCTGGCCGCCCACCGTTCTCCGCGTCGCTTCGAGCACGAGGACCATGACGATGGAACCGACGATATAGTCGGTCAGGACAAGGACTCCGCCTCTCATCAGATAGGCGTCACGGTTGATGATGGTGAATACCGTGACGACGAGGGAGACGGCGAAGAGGGCGAGGTCGAGCTTGCTCGGTTTTCCGCGTGGGGATTTCTTGTTGGCGGGGAAATACAACCAGGTGAGGCAGAGCAGGAAACCGAGGTGTACGCTGCGGTGCTTGTACACTTCGGGAATGCCGATGCCAGCCGTGACCATATGATAGCCGACGAAGAGGACGGACACGACGACGATGACCTTCATCCAAAACGGATCGATCTTCTTCCTGTAGTTGAACTCAGCCTCAACGTCCTCGAGTATCTCGTCGGCATCGTTGGACGTGAGCGGTTTCTTGCGTTCTCCGAACAAGTTTTTCCAGTTCAATGGCGTACTCCTTTCGCAAAAGGTGGTTTACACCTTTTATATCCTATATCCTATATCATCAAAACATATCACAGGGCGGTCCAACACGCAAGAGTAAGATTTCTATTTATTTCGAAGGCTGCCTGATCGGTGCGGTGGACCGCGACAGATGCGGCTGGATCAATCCTCTCAGCGCTTGCGCAGGAGGGCAGCCATGGCGCGTTTCTCGCCATTGCGGAGATGGACCTGCACGGTCTCAATAATTCTGGCCGCGTCGCGGGTCTCAAGGGCATCGATGATAGCCAGGTGCTCGCTGAGCACTTCATTGACTGCCTGCTTGTGCATCGACTTTGAATCTTCGGGGAAGTAGCGGATACGGATTGACATTTGATGCACCCGCCGGATCGTGTCCTTGAGGAAGATATTGGGAAGATGGATATAGAGTATTTCGTGCATCCTCGTGTCGCAGGCCACATAGCGGTCGTTGTTGAAGGGTGACTGCTTCATATCGCTGATTTCGGCACGGATGCCTTCAATCTCCGACGCCGGTATCAGGCTGGTGCTCTTGCCCGCCGCGTAAGGTTCGAGAAGTTGGCGCATCTCCCAGTTGTTGAGAATGTCCTCGGCCTGGATATCGGTGACCATGGCGCCTTTATTGGGGATGAGGGTGACTAGGCCTTCGGCTTCGAGCCGAACGAGGGCTTCCCTCACCGGAGTTGCGCTGACGCCAAAATCTTCGGCCATGCGGTCGATGGGAAGCACGGAATTGGGCGTATAGACATTTTTGATGATAGATTCCCGCAATACCTCATAGATTTGGTCGCGCATGGAGAGGGTCACGATTTTTTTCGTCATTTTGATCAGGCCTTTCCCTTTGGGCGTTGGAGTCGGTCCGAGACCGGCTGGAAGCTAGAATATATCATCGATTCAATACCCTGCATAGATGAATTCGATGGGAAGAAATTTTCAAGTTTGATAGATGTGTATTGCCTATTCCGGTCCAGCATGTTAAAATATATGATATAGGATGTGTGATATATTAAAATATCCCAATTTCAGGAGAAACCGTTGAAGACAGTCGCTGAACAATTGGTCAAGCGTTTCAAGGAAAAGGGTATCCGCTTCGTTTTTGGCGTGCCAAGCGGCTCCTGGCTCTATTATATGGAAGCTATGCGTAAGGAAGGTCTCGACTTCGTGCTGGTGAGCAATGAAGCTTCGGGCGGATTCATGGCGGATGTATGCTCGCGGCTAACAGGCCAGCCCGCGGCCTGCTACGGGACGGTTGGCCCGGGCGCGACGAACCTCAGCACGGGCGTCGTCAATGCCTTGCTGGATCGCTCCTCGATGATTGTCCTTTCGAGCGAACCGCCCGAAAAGATGATCGGGCGCACCGTGCAGATGGCCATCGACCATCAGGCTCTCTTCCGACCCATCACGAAATGGACGACGCGGCTGACGCGCGAGCGCGCCGACCAGATCATCGATCAGGCATTGCGCATCGCCACAGCCGAGGTTCCCGGACCCGTCCACATCGGCCTGCCTGAGGACATCGGCTCACTCGAAGCCATTTCGACAAGCCCGGCCGGACAGATTCTTTCAACCCCAGCCCCCTCGCCCGCCGATGAGGTTCTCCTCGCCTCGATGGAGAAGGTCTTCCAAGGCTCCCATCGCCCTATCCTTGCCGTCGGCCTTTCCGCCGTACGAAGCAAGGCTGGGAAACTCATCGCCCAGATAGCTGAAAAGCACGGCGTACCCGTGAGTCTGACGCCAATGGCCAAAGGCATCATCTCAGAAAACCATCCCTGGTATACGGGCGTTCTTTTTCACGCCC
>JBAQLW010000052.1:0-12617 GCA_049302175.1 Rectinemataceae bacterium | reverse complement strand
CGCGCGGCCTCGGCGAGGACGCGGTGAGAACCGCCCTCGAGGATATCGATTTCAGCCGCGCCCTCGCCCGCGCGATTGCCCGGGAAACCGCCCGCCTCGAAGCGGTCTGGCGTAAAAAAGGCCTCAGGAAAGACGAGCGCTTCCACGATACCCTCTATTATGCTCTAAAAAAACAGGGTTTTGATCCAGATGCGATACGTGAAGCCTTACAGCCAATGGAAGATTGAAGGTCTCCTCAGTCCTGCGTTGGCCTCAATTTTAGGCAGGCATGAATGTTTGCACTTGACAGGAAACGCCATTGCCTTCAATAATATGTCATTGGATTCCAAATAGAGAGGGGGTTTTCGCATGGATGACGACATCCTGACCATAGAAGAAGTTGCACGGTATCTCCGCGTATCGGAAAGGACAGTATACGACTGGGCGCAGAAAGGCGACATTCCTTCAGGCAAGATCGGCACGGTGTGGAGATTCAAGAAAAGCGACATCGAGCGCTGGGTGAATGAAAGGCTCTCCTCCAACCGGCCCGCCGGTCTCATCGGTTCCATCCAGATCCAGAACATCATCGCCCCCAACAGGGTTTTATTCCTCAATTACTCGAAAAAGCGCGACGCCCTCGTCGCTCTCGCCGAAAACCTCTCCACGGCTCCCCAGATCAAGAACAAGCAGGATCTGAACGCCGAAATCCTGAGGCGCGAGGAATTGATGAGCACGGCTATCGGCAGGGGTATCGCTATCCCTCACGTCAGGCTCTCCTCGGTCACCGATCTCGTCGTCTCCGTGGGCGTCTCCAAGTGCGACATCGCCGACTTCCAGTCTCTCGATGATGTCCCTGTGCGCCTCCTCTTCATGATCGCCGCGGCATACAACCAGCACGCGTACTACCTGCAGACGCTTTCATTCTTCTCGGCCCGCCTGAAAGCCGCTGAGCTGCGCGACTCTCTCCTTGCCTGCGCTACGCCGCAGGAAGTATACGATATCCTCATCAAACAGGATGAATGATACCGATGTCGAGGCAAAACAGTGAGGGGAATCAGCCTTGTTTTTAAAAAGCCTTGAAATTTTCGGTTTTAAATCTTTCGCCGACCGCACGAAGATAGAATTCTCCGACGGCATTTCCGCCCTCCTCGGCCCCAACGGCTGCGGAAAGTCCAATGTCGTCGACGCGATAAAATGGGTTGTGGGCGAGCAGTCGGCCCGAAGCCTCCGCGCCGATTCGATGGAAGATATAATCTTCAACGGAACCGAGAGCCGCAAGCCTCTCTCCGTCGCGGAAGTGACGATTACTATCTCCAACGAAACGGGTACCCTCCCGCTGGACGTGCCCGAGGTGGCGATAAAGCGCCGCCTCTACCGCTCGGGCGAGAGCGAATACTACATAAACGGCAAGCTGGCGAAGCTCAAGGAAGTGCGCGAGCTTTTCTGGGACACGGGCATCGGCAAATCGGCTTACTCGGTTATGGAGCAGGGCAAGATCGACCAGATCCTCTCCTCCAAGCCCGAAGACAGGCGATATCTCTTCGAGGAAGCCGCCGGCATCACCAAGCACAAGGTGCGGGTGAGGGAAGCGGAAACCAAACTCGAGCGCACCGAAGAGAACATGAAGCAAATCGAGGCCGTCCTCGCCGAGGTGAAGCGCTCCCACGACAGCCTCAAGCACCAGGCCGAAAAGACGGTGTCCTTCAGGTCCCTGAAGGACAGGATCTTCGGGGTTGAGCGCGATGTCTATCTGCTCCGATTGCGGCAATTCCTGCGCGAGAAGGACAGACGCGACGCCGAGTTCGCGGGAAAGAAGCAGGAGAGGGAGAAGATACGGGCCGAATCGGAAGCCCTCACCGCCTCGATGTCGGAGAGCCTGGATCTTGTCAACGAGATGGAATCCCAGCTTGTCGAGATGCAGAAGAATCTCTACGGCCTCGCCGTGGAAAAGAATGGGGCAGAAAAGCACAGGACCCTCATCGTCGACCGAATCCGCGAGATCCGTTCCAAGATCGACCAGCTGGAGCTGAGGTCGAAGAGCATTCGGGAAAAGATCGACGCCCTGCGCGATGAGGAAGCCGACAAGGAAGGCGAACTCGCCGATTTCAAGGCGCGGCTGAAGGATACCGAGCGGCACATCGAGGAATTCGAATCGAACATCAAGGTGGCAAGCCTCGCACTGCGCAGCAACGACGAGGAAGCGGCCAAACGCGGCATCTCCATCCAGCGTATCGAGGAGGAAGTCGCCACGGCGCGCCTCTCCCTCGACGACATCACCGAGACGATCGTGCAGCAGCTCGACGCCCGCCTGAAGGATTCGGGGTATTCATCCTCCGAGCGCATGGCTCTCGAAACCGAGATTCAGTCCCTCATCGACAGGATTCGGGCCAGCTTTGAGGGCAAGGCAGCCCTGCTGGTCGACGTCAAGCGTTCCCTCGCGTATGAAGGCAAGGGAGCAGCCGACTTCGTTGCCACCGTCCTCAGGATCGCCGAAGACCTGGGCGGCAGCTCGCTGGCTCTCGCCGAGCTTTCGGAAAAGTTTTCCTTTTACAAGAAGACGACGCCATCCTTCCTCGACGAGTTCCTTTCCCCCGAAGGCATCATGACGAGGAAGAGGGCGATAGACTCGTCCATCGCCGCGAGCATCGAGCGCATCGGAGCCCACAAGGCTGCGATCGATTCCCTCGGGGCGGAGAACAGGCAGCTCGCCGCGCGGATCGACGCCTACAGGCGCACCCTCGAGGAATCCCGGCTCGGAAGGACGATGCTGCAGACTCAGATGTCGGGCGCGCAGGATGCCCTCGCCGTCTTCCGCAGGGAGATTTCGGGCCAGGAAGGCACCCTGCGCGAGCAGGAGACGGAGATCTTCGCGGAGACGAGAAGGGCGAACGAACTCGGCGAGGAGCTGGGCGAGATCGATTCAGAGCTCGCCGAGATCGAGGCGAAAGGCCGGAAGCTTTCTTCCTCCATGGAGTTGCTCGAAAAGGGAATCGCGGCGAAAAACTCCGATCTCGTCCAAAGGAAGAAGGATTCCACCCGCCTCGCCGACAGGATGCAGGCCGTGCAGTCGGAACTGGAGACGATCCACCTTTCCATCGCGCAGAGCGAGACGGAGATCAAGAATATCCGCGAAAATTTCCTCGAGCAGTATTCCCGCGATCTTGCCGAGTTCGAGGAGCGAATGCTCGAACTCGCGCTCCCGATCTCCGAATTGCGGGACACGCTCTCGGCATTGCGCGGCAAGCTCAAGGACCTCGGTTCCGTCAACCTCATGGCGCCCGAGGAGTACAAGGAAGTCAAAGAACGCTACGACTTCCTCTCCGGCCAGATGGCCGACCTCCAGAAGGCGCGCGACGACCTGCGGCAGATCACCGACGAGATACGCAACGAGAGCGCCGAACTCTTCCTCGAAACCTACAACAAGATCAAGAAGAATTTTCACAATATGTTCAGGCGGCTTTTCGGCGGGGGCAGGGCGGAGCTGAGGCTCTCGGATCCCGACCACATCCTCGAATCGGGCATAGAAATCCTGGCTCAGCCGCCAGGGAAGAAGCTTGAGGCTATCTCCCTCCTGTCGGGAGGCGAGAAAACCCTCACGGCCATCGCCCTGCTTTTCGCCACCTATATGGTCAAGCCTTCGCCTTTCTGCTTCCTGGATGAGATAGACGCGGCCCTCGACGAGGCGAACGTCATTCGCTTCATCAACCTCCTGCGCGAGTTCTCGCGGACAAGCCAGTTCATCGTGATTTCGCACAACAAGAAGACGGTGAGCGGCGCCGACACCCTCCTGGGTGTCACCATGGAGGAGTCGGGAGTGACCAAGGCCATAGCGGTCAGGCTCGAGCGACATCAAGCGGGCGAGGCCTCCCTCCTCGTGATGCCCGCGGGCGAGGGTTTGGACGACGAGGACGTGGAATTCGAGCAGGGCAGGGAGCTCCCGCCTCTTCCGGGCGACAAGGAGGATGTTCCCGGTGCATGAAGTCGTCAAGCTCTTCTATGATGATCCCGCCGCCGCGTCCGGCGAAGCGCTTGTCCTTGAAATAAGGGAATCGGGCCAGTTCAGCGATGTCATCCTCGACCGCACGATATTCTACCCTGAAGGCGGTGGCCAGCCCTGCGATCTGGGCAGTCTGGGAGGCATGGTCCTCACCCAGGTCGTCGAGGATGGTCAGGCGATCCTCCACAGGGTGGAAGGCAGACCCTCCTTCAAGGCGGGCGACAGGGTGGCGATGGTCCTCGACGCGGCGCGAAGGCGCGACCATAGCCAGCAGCATTCGGGTCAGCACCTTTTGTCGGCCATACTGGAGAGGGAATACGGGATACATACCTTGGGATTCCACCTCGGCCAGACCTATTCGACGATCGATATCTCCTGCCCCTCCATGGATGCCGACATGATCGCCCGGGTTGAAAAAATCGCCGAATCCTTCATCACCGAGGATCATGGGTTCAGGGTTCATGCCTGTCCACCCGAGGACGCTTCTTCCTTTCCGATACGAAAGCGGCTGCCGCTTGGCGAATCCGTGATACGCATCGTCGAGATCGATGGCTACGACTGGGTGGCCTGCTGCGGAACCCATGTGGCTTCGGCCGCGGCGCTGCGCCTTTTTGCGATACTTTCAACCGAAAAGTACAAGGGCAACACACGGGTCTACTTTGTCGCCGGCGACAGGGCTGTCGCGGCGATGGCCAGGGGCTTCAGCCAGCTGAAGGCTGTCGCCGGCTTTCTCGGCAGCTCCACCGATGAGGTGGCTTCACATGTCGCAGTGCTCTCCGAAAAAGCCGCCAGGCTCGAAGCCGAGCGCGGCGCCCTGCTTAGGGACAGAGCGAAGCTGGAGGTGGAGCTTGCGGCGAAAAAGGAAGTAAAAATCCTGAGCTTCTCTTTCGCGGACAGGTCGGCCGATGAGGCTTTCGAGACCGCCAAGGCGGGAGCCGCCCGGGGCTTCGGCGCGATCGCCGTCTCGATACCCGACCGCTGCGTCTGCGTGATGAAAGCGCCCGCGTTGGAAGCCGCCGCCCAAGGCCAAGGTTTGGGACAGCTGCTGAAGCCACTTCTCCACGAACTGGGGGGTAAGGGCGGCGGCGGTTCCGGCAATTTCAGGGCTGTCTTCGAAACCGCGGCTCAGGCCGAACTTTTCGCTTCGAAAGCCGCTTCGCTCCTGGGCTGAATTGCCCCCATCCATCCATCCATCCATCAATCAATCGTTCAGATCCCAATCCTCGAAGCGGGAGCCGCCGGTCCGCGCGATCGCTCCCAGGCTGCAAAAAAGCTGAGGGGCCAGGTTATCGAGAGGGATATGGGTTTAATACCCGATGGCCAGGCTCGCGGGAAAATGGGCCGCTGCGACGGCTTGGCAGATGATGATGATTTTCTTCCTTCCAACCCCGATCACGAGCCGCAGGGCTAAGAGATCCCAGATCGACCGGTACAGATTCCCCAAGGGGATGCGCATGGCGATTATTCAGAGTTCCAGAGGCCGTCGGTTGTCCGAAAGGCGGCGCGCCAGGTATTCCTTGTCCAGACCGAGCTCCTCGACAAGATAGCGGAGCTGGTCGGCTGACAGGAGGTTCTGTTCGGTGTAGAGATAGACAATCGCACGCTCGGCGATGCAGGGCACGTCGAGGGCGTTCATCTGCACCGCGCAGGGCGTTTCGCAATCGATGTAGCGGCTGCTCAAGGAAGCATAGAGCCGTGATACGCCAATATTTCCCGCCAGGGCGTTGAGCTCGGCGAGCAGGGGGGCGATATTGCCTCTCGCCGCCTGCTCCCCAAGGGGCTTGAGCGTGAAAAAGGTGTATTCCTTGCCGGGCAGGTAGTGATGCTCATCGCAACGAGTGCAGTAATTGGGCTCCCTGCCGTCCGACTTCGTCCTGTCGCCTCCGATGATGATGAGGGGATCGAAATAGAGGGCCGGACATTCCTGACCGTCGACTTGGTAATAGCGATAGGTGTAGAGGGAATCCATCAGGCAATCCTCATGCTCGCAGTAGGCCGTCAGGGGGAAGATGTCGGTGGCGTTCTCCAGGAGGAGGCGGGCTGTCTGGTTGAAGATTTCGCGTCGGAAATTGAGGACGAGGGTGGGGCAGATGAAGCAGAGACCATTGCGCCGCGACTCGTCGGCCATGAGGTAGGCGATGCGTTCATCGAAAAAGGCCGCCTCGTCGATGATCCATGTGCCGATGGCGGGATTGTCGGCGAGGAGGGTTTCGAGCTGAAAGGAGTCGCTTGCCGCCCCGATGTGCTGGCCGCAGCGCTCGAAACCTCCGCGGAAAGCCAGGGCGTCATCGGGGTAGTCGGGAAAGCGAGTCTTGTCGAGGCTTGAGCGCACGACGAAGACTTCGCGCCTGTCCACATTTCCCTTCGTCGTCAGCGAGACAGCCTGCCCTTTCTTCTTGAGGGCTACCTTGCTGTCCCTCCATACACGCGACGTGAACTCCGTCTTGCCCGAACCCATGGGACCGATGACGAGGATACGCCGTCCGGGGGTTATAAAGTCGTGGTGCGAGTATGAGGTATGCACCTTGAGAAGGGGAAACCCGAGATTCCTCAGCAGCTGCCCCGTTTCGCCCGTATCGATCGAAGCCATTTTTCAGAGCCTCGCAAAGATGCCAGAACCCGCCGCGTCGGCCACATTGGGCCTAATGCTCGGACTGCCGAACTTGAGGTACTTGTAGGGATGGATGTCGAGGGCGTTCTGGTACCAGCCCTCGATATAGTCGATGTCGATGACGGAGGCTGCGAAACTGTGGTAGATGGGCAGAATCACGGCTTTCTGCAGGAGGATGGTCTCAGCCTGGGCGAGGAGGCTGAAACGTTCCTTGCCCTCGCTGGCGTACGACTTGGAGAGAAGCTCTTCAAACCCTTCGTCTGTAAAGCCTGCGTCATTGAGGGGTGAGTCGGGCGTCCACATCTGGAGGAAGGCTTCAGGGTCGGCGAAATCGCCTATCCATGTCGTATGCGCCAGGGTTATTCCCCCGACCTTGCCCGCGCCCGAAATGGTGTCGTAATAGGTGGCGCCGTTCACCGGCATCAATGTCACCTTGAACCCGGGGAGGGCTTCCCAGGCAGTTTTTAAGAGGGTGGCGATGCGTGTGCCGTCACGCCCATCGGCGAAATAGATTTTGAGCTCGGGAAGGCCAACCCCTTCGGAAAAGCCAGCCTGACCGAGCAGCCGCATCGCTTCCTTGCTGTCCTGCCTGGTTATGCCTTCCGCCTCGCTGTAGCCGGGCAGGGGGAGGACGAGGGTGGTCGCGGGCACCATGTATTTTTCCGGATCCCGCAGGTCCTCCCAGGGGAGGAGGAGGGCGAGGGCTCTGCGCACCGAAGCATCGTTCCAGGGAGCTTCCGAGCAGTTGAAGTACCAGTAATGCGTCGAGAAAATCGGATTGACCTGGATTGCCTGCTCGAGGAGAATGGCGTCATAGTTGCCTGGACCGGCCAACCAATGGGCTTCTTCGCTGTTGAACATCCGCGAGGCTGCTTCATCGTCGTCGCTGAAAAGCATGGTTTGTCTCTGGATGGCGACGGATTTCTCATCCCAGTAGAGGGGGTTTTTCTCAAGCCTGAGTTTTTGACCGCTTAATGACCCGAAGACATAGGGTCCGTTGACAGGAAAGGGGATGCGCGTTTCCCAATTTGAAGCTTCCAGCATGGAGGGATGGATGGGGGAAAACGCGTGGTGGCATATGAGCCGGGTGAAATATGCCACAGGCCGGTTCAAGGTCACGACAAGGGTATTGTCGGCAACGGTGATTCCCACGCTTTCGGGGTCGCTGTTCCCGCCGAGACGGTATTCTCGGGCGCCTTTTATGACATCGAAAAAGGCGGCGTATTGGGCATTGAGCTTGAGGAGACGCATCCATGCGTTCCTGAAATCCGATGGGCGCAGGGGGCTGCCGTCGGACCATCGGGCATCCTGACGGATTTCGAAGGTGTAGACCATGCCCTCCTTCGATTTTTTCCAAGAGGAGGCGGCCGCTGCCACTGGTTCGAGGCTGGCGGCATCATAGGAAACGAGGCCTTCGTAGAGAGCCGTGAATATCTGCGCCTCGCTCGAGTAGATCGAGCGATGGGGATCGAATTCGGGCATTGTCGCACCGAAGACTGTCACGAATTCTTCCGGAGGACTATCCTGTGCCGACAGGGCTGGGAGAACCAGGACTAACATCAGCAGAATGGCGAAAAGTTTGGTTTTCATTCTGATAAAGTATGCGATAAAATGAGCGGGAAGGCAACTGTATGGGTGAAAGCAAGAGTTTCGGGCGGGAGATCCTCGTCATAGGCGTGCTTTCGGCCGACGCCGATATCGAAGAGGCGGTTTTGGCAGCTCTCAAGGCCTCATTCGGCGCCGTGGAGTCGGTTTCGGCGAGAGAGGTCTTCACATGGACCGATTACTACTGCGCCGAGATGGGCGAGAGGATATTCCGATATTATCTGGAATTCAGGAACTTCGTCGATCCTTCAAGCCTGGCGTTCATCAAGACAATGACGAATGCCGTGGAAACCCGATTCGCCGCTGACGGGAAACGCCGCGTGAATCTTGATCCCGGCCTTCTGGCTCCCGGGCGCTTCGTCCTCGCGACGACGAAGGATAGGGCTCACCGCATCGCTCTCAGCGACGGAATCTTCGCGGAATTGACCCTTATCTATGAAAAGGGGCAATTTCATCCCCTTCCATGGACCTACCCCGACTGGGCTTCGGAACCTGTCCGGGAGATGCTCGCCAGAGAGAGAAAAAGGCTTTTTCCGCGGAAAAATTGAATCGGCTCCACTGCCAGGACGCGGTGTATGGATGGAGCCATCCATGAGAAACGCTTTCTTCCGCTTCGGCTTTATAATGCTAATCCTTGGATTCATAGCCTCGTGCAGTATTAAATGTATCTTTATTCATACTATTTGTGTCGAAATGCCGATCCGTCCCGCGTCATGGTTGGGGCTCGAAACCCTGGTCTATGAAATCAGCTGGAAGGACGGGGAGGGAATCGATCGCGTCGCCGCTGTCGATGAAGGCGATGCTCTTCTCGTCAGCGTAAAGCGTGGAGAACGCCAGGCTATACTCGCCATCCCGCGCTGCGGCGTGAGGGAGTTCCTGCCGGCTGGAGCCCTCTATCCATTTGACCTGGACAATATGCCCAGAGAAGGCATCCCTTCCCGCAATCCCGACTGGATGAGGCTGAGTTTCGATTCGGGCTATCCCTCGGCGACGGCGCGCTGTATCGAGGCTGAAGGTTATGATCCCTGGGTCTACCCTCTGGAAAAACTCTGCTCCATCAGGGAAACAAGAGGAAGGGATCCCTGGTCTCTTGCGCCATGGAAAGCAGCCAGATCCTTCCTGGAAGGTTCTTTCCGGATAAGCGCCTTCCCGGCCGCCACAAATTCCCTTGTGCTTCCCGCGGATACGCGATGGTGGCCGGAGAGTCCTTTCTGTCTTCTCGATTCGGACGGAGAGACACGGACAGCCCGGCTCTCTGAAGGCATCCATGTGTTTTTCGGGGAAGAGGAAAAGCTGATAGCCCAGGTTTCAGGAGGCGAAATCGACGTGCAGAGGATTGCCCTCCGATGAGGACCGTCCTTCGCTAAAGGCAGCCCTTCGATGAGGTGGGCCAGTCTGAGGGCCTCATGCCTGAAATTCCAGCATTCCAGCTATGTCCTTCGTCCTCGCGACGCCTTTTTTCCTCATCCAGGCCTCGATGCCTTCCAGCACCCCCAG
Source organism: Rectinemataceae bacterium (assembly GCA_049302175.1). Classification (GTDB taxonomy): domain Bacteria; phylum Spirochaetota; class Spirochaetia; order Treponematales; family Rectinemataceae; genus CAYXUF01. The sequence goes on along the minus strand of JBAQLW010000052.1, from coordinate 2,928 downwards.
CGGGGCTCTTGGGTCGGCGAAGAGGGCAGTGCCGATCTGTACGGCCACCGCGCCCGCCAGCAGGTATTCAATGGCATCGTTCGCCGTCGCTATGCCGCCCAGGCCTATTACGGGAATCCTGACGGCCTGAGCCACTTTCCAGGTGCAGGCTACTCCGACGGGCCTTATGGCAGGACCCGAGAGCCCTCCCGGTCCCCGCGCGATGAGGGGGCGGCATCGCTCCGTGTCGATGGCCATTCCAACGAGGGTGTTGATGCAGGAGACGGCATCGGCGCCCCCTCCTTCGGCCGCCTTGGCGACCTCGCCTATGTCGGTGACATTGGGGCTCAATTTCACGATGAGGGCGCGGCGCGTCACTTTTCGAAGCCGCGAGGTGAGATTCTCGACGAGGTGGGGGTCGGTGCCGAACGACATTCCCCCATGCGATACGTTGGGGCAGGATACGTTTATTTCATAGGCGTCGGCGCCTGTGGGCCTGCCTGGTTCCAGCCTGCCGACGGCGGTTTCGATGCCTACCACGACGGCGACATAATCATCTTCGGTCGAGCCGGAGACATTGACGACAATTGGACATGCGAGCGTCCTGAGGTAGGGGAGCTTGTGTTCCAGGAAGGCTTCGAGGCCGGGGTTGGCGAGGCCGATGGAGTTGATGAGGCCGCAAGGCGTTTCCGTGAGGCGGGGAGGGCGATTGCCTTCCCGAGGCTCAAGGGTGACTGCTTTTGTATAGAGAGCGCCCAATCTGCCTATATCCAGAAGCTCGGCGTATTCCTGGCCGTAGCCGAAGGTGCCCGAAGCGACGCCTACGGGATTTGGCAATTGAAGCGGGCCTATGGCAACACTGAGGTCTGGATTCATGGTCATTTCCCCCACGCGATGTCGCCGCTGCTGAATACTGGGCCGTCGGCGCAGGCGCGCAGAAACCCGCCCTTCGCCGCGGGCAGGACGCAGCCGTAGCAGGCGCCTACGCCGCAGGCCATCCACTGTTCGACGGAGACATGGGCGGCCAAGGCTCGAGCGCCCGCGAAGGCGTTCAATGCCGCGAGCATGGGCTCGGGACCGCAGCCGTAGAAATGTGTCCGGTTGCGCTGTCGCGCTTCAGACGCGGCGTTCTCGGCGGCCATTGCTCCCATCACTGTGCCCGCATAGCCCCTCGATCCATCGTCGGTGGCTATCCTTGCTTTCGAGAGGCTTTCGGATAGGATGCTGAGCCCCGGCGGCCGCTGGGTTGAAAAATCAGGGATTGAGGCTGCGGAACGGAAGCCAAGAAAAAGCTCTGGCCGTCGCTCGGCAGGAGGATCGAGGGAGGCTAGAAGGATATGGAGAAAGAGGATGGGGCCGATACCGATACCCCCGCCGAGAAGGATAGGCTTTTCATTCTCGAGGGGAAGGGGGAAGGAGTTGCCCAAGGCTCCTATAACATCGAGGCTCGAGCCTTCCTCTCCCGCCGCGAGGGCTCTCGTGGCCCTTCCCCGTATCTGGTAGAGGGCGTAGGCCTTGCCCTCCGCAAAAGCCGCGAAGGCGAGAGGGCGACGAAGCAGGCCTGAATCGCCAGGCTCCAGAGCTTTCGGTCTGAAGGTGAAGAATTGCCCGGGCTCAGGCGCGGGCAATTCGCTCGGCCACACGAATCCAAGCATTTTCCACGATGGGGACACCTCGCGATTGAACGTGATTGTCGTATCGAATTGTCTCACCTGCAACCTCTGGTCAGCATTGTCCGGATAGAGCGAGGGACTGTCAATATTAAAGGTCGTTTCAGGTCTTGATTTCTATATCTCGGCGAGTTTCCTTTCTATTTCCTCAAGCCTCTCCGACAGGTTGCGTATCGTCTTTTCGATACGTTCCTTCTCCTTGAAGAGACGGTCGGCGGGATCCTCCGCGTTGTTGGCAGCCTTGAGAATTCCCTTCACCGAAGCGGGGCTGGCTCCTGAAGACAAGGCTTCGATCGCCCTGCCTCGTTCCTCCGGATCATGGATGGCTGCCACATAGCGCAGACTGTCCCAACCCATCGCTGGATCGAGGCCAATCGCGACGGCTGTCACGGCGGCCGTCGCCGTAGCCCTTGGCAAGCCAAGCACCCGTTCAATGTAATCCTCAAATCGGGCTTTGTGGGTTTTGCAGAGATCGGAGGCCTTCGCCAGAAGCCTTCCGAATTCGAGCATTATCTCGCCGTTGGCGAGAAGGCAGTTTTCCTTGATGGTCTTCGTCAGGTCGATGAATTCCGGCTCGGTTTCGAATATGTTCGTATACAATCCCTTGGCCTGGGCTTTCTGTACCAGCCCATGGAATAGGGCCCAGAATTCCTGTGTGTGGGGTCGGGATTGCTGCAGCCCCCCACGCCGGGCTTGATGGAGGTGATGGGCATATTCATGGAGGGCCGTGTACAGCAGCTGATTGTCGGACTCAAAGTTTCGGTTGTGAAGAAGAATTTCGGCTTTTTCCGGCTTATAGAGTCCGTTGACTTTCTTGTTCTCTTTGCCGGAGAAGACCACGGCAAATGGGACGGGGCTTTCCTCCACTTCCAGCAATATCGATTTTACCTGATCCTGGTTCATTGACCTCTCCCTGAGGCCGCGAATTTCATGGCGGCCGTCGCCATGATACGGTATAATCGCCGAAACGACAATGTTCGGGTGTATCAGCGGTGGAGCGCCCGCTCGATTTCGGGTTTGTTGAAGCCTATGATGATGCTTCCGTTGACATCGATGACGGGCACGCCCATCTGCCCGGATTTTCGAACCATCTCGTCCGCCTTGCGCTGGTCAGCCGCTACATTGTATTCGGTGAAGGGCACTCCAGTGGTCTTGAAATAATCTTTGGCCATCCTGCAGTACGCGCAGCTCGGGGTCGAATAAAGGGTTACGGACATGTTTTCCTCCATGATGAGTATATATTCAAATAATAATATATAACCTATGGATCGTCAACATA
>JBAQLW010000051.1:0-4701 GCA_049302175.1 Rectinemataceae bacterium | reverse complement strand
GCCCCCGGACTGTGAACGCTACCCTTCAAGCCGTTTCTGTTGCCCTACGGGAAGCCGCCCGCCTGGGCCTGATTCCTTTCTCCCCTGCCGTAGGCGTCCGCCCTGTCAAAGATACTCCTATAGCACGAGGGACGCTTACCGTGGCCGAGGTCTCCAAACTTGGAAGAATTTCTCGATAGCTTCACGTTCGCGATAGAGCCGCAACGCTGCTTGGGCATCTTTCTCGGTATTGGAGAGAATCACAAACATCGCATTGAAACTCTTTTCCGTAGCGACAGCGGCCTCTTCATCAAGCATCACCGATCGTCCACGCTTTGGGGTTTCCTTGATAGAAAAGTACTTCTGATAGTCTACGGGAATCGTTTCAAGGCCTCTCCCCGGCGACCAGCCGATCATAATAGTCATGGAGACGCTCATTGAAACGGTCGAGGCGCTTCTCCGCAAGCCGTGAACAATAATACACGTGGGCATAACATCGCCGGTTCTTTTCACTTCCCAGCGATAAGAGTTCCGTAACCGCGTAATATCGATCGTCCTGGTAGTGGAACAGCTTTGAGGGAACCCTCATTCTGTCGCGGTGCTTCTCTTCCAGTGCTTTAAGCCACGTGCGGTTGCAGTGCGCCATCATGATGAATTTCAGTCGTCTGTCGAGAAGCCGTGTGAGGTTCTCCTCGCTGTCAAAACCTTTATCCATGAGGAGCACGGGACTCGAGAGCCCAAGATACGCGAAATGGGTGAGCTCATTCACCAGGGTACTGACATCGGCGATGTTTCCGGGAAGCATCCTCACCGCAACAGGAAGCATCTTTGTGGCGCTGAACAAACCAAGGATATTGACCTGCTCAAGCTGTTCACGATCTCTGTTGTACCCATATTTTACTAGTTCATTGCATTCGGAATAGGAACTGACGCTGGTGAGGTCGAGACAGATGGTGTCGTGCCCTGAAAAATTGGAAGCCCAGCGAGTGAAGAATTTTTCCATCACGTCTTCGCTGATGGTTCCAAGAAATCTGCTGATGTCCTGGCTTGAAAGGACTTCCGCTCCTTGTGGCAGTTTCTGGTGTGCTGCCCATTCAGGGAAATGAGATAATGCGCTTCCCCTGACGAGAATGTATTCAGCGAGCGCCAAGGCCTGGCTACCCCTTTGTTTTCCGGGCGCGCCTTGCGCTCCTCTGGCTTTCCAGGAAATGTATCATTCAACTACTCGGACGCCTTGGCGAGCCAGGAATCGCGGTTTATAGAGTCATGTTCTCGGGCGCATTCTCCCTGTAGGATCGTGGCTACTTTTTAGCGCTCTCCGGTTCGATAAACTCCGATATGGGGCGCTTGAGCGCTTCCGCCAGCTTCTTCGCAACGATAAGCCCCATGGAACGCCGCCCGTTCTCGATGGCGGAGATATTAGCCGCGGCGAGGCCGGCCATATTCGCAAGCTGGGCCTGCGTGTACCCTGCATTTTCTCGCCTGATGCGGAGCGTAATTCCGGGGTGCCAAGAACTTTTCACATCGCGGTACCACTTTGAGCTCTGGGGCGAAATGAAGCTTTCAGTATGAGCGGCGTCCTCAACGATATGAGCCTTGGGATCAATCTTTTTCACAGCGGCGAGGATCTCGGAAGCTTCCTTCGCGGAGACGGAAATGAGCTTCCTGACATTCCTAGTACGGCGCGCTTTCTCGGCTACCGGCATATTCAACCTCCACAAGGACACTGCCTTTCTCATTTCGCCATACCGCTACCCAGGAATACGACAAATGACAGTGATATAAGTCGTTTCCAAGGGCGGAAAAGTTCGGCCAATCCTTGCGGATCGGTCCTTCTTTCTCAAGATCATCAAGCAATAGGGCGAACTTCTGTTGTATCGCTCTAGGGGCTTTGGCGATTGTCTTATCGGCCTGCCTGCTGATTCGGACTGTATATGGCACATTGCCCCCTCGCCTCTAATGTTATCATAAATGATAATATTGTCAAGGCCTAAAAAAACCGCTTATTGATTCGATTGTGCCGGGCAAAGAGGTGTTGAAAACTGGATAACTACTTCAAGAAGCCCTCGAACTTTTCGGCGTTCTTCCTCCGTGGGCTCTTCCCCCCTTTCCCGCCTTGCGCGAATGATCTTTACGGCGTCTTTCAGGGGTGCAAGAGCTATATCACCCTCGCACATTCGTACAAGTTCATCAAAGGCTGCGAAAAAGTCTTCATCAAGTCAAGAATGGGCGTTTGCTTCAGGCATACATCCTCCTTTCTGGAAAATAGACGATATTCCCCTGCTTGAGTGCCGGGATCCTGTCGGTTGGTTTCTCTCCGTTCCGTTTTTCTCTTCTGAAAACGGCAATCAGCTGCAAGGTAAGATTGATGTGAGCGTCAAAAATGGCTTTGTCGAAGGAATGCCCCTCATTAGAGGTCCCTTTCCTGGCAATGGCAAAGTCCTCGGCATACTGGTGCAAAAGCGCCATACCCTCTCCATCAATTCTCATCTTCGTTCTTCCTGGTGCTTTTTTTTCGTGACTTTATCTCCCTGAACGGCCTTGCTTAAGGCGATAGAAATATTCGCTGCTGTAGTCCCAAGAATGCTTATTAGGCATCCAATGTCATAGAGAAGATCTGTCGCTTTGTCGGGGCTAAGTGCTTCTAGTTCGAGCCCTTGGCTAATTTCACGGCTTGCCGCGAGGTCGTCCAGCTTTTTGATTGCCCTTGAAAACTGTTTTACCGATCGATTCAGTTCAGTATTCATATCGTTCACTCCTTTTAAGAATCTCTAAAGTAATATGATACACTTGTGTGTCAATAAGTCAAGAGATAAAAGACATACTATTGATTCATTTATTGACTTTGAAATTGAGTGGGGGTAGTATTGTCTCTATGGATCGATACTCCGTGAATGAGATAGCTGAAAACCTCGGCATCCATCCAAAAGCCGCAAAAACTCGCCTTCGTCGCGCGGGCGTTCAACCCGTAGCATATGTGGGACCGACCGCGCTTTATAGCCTTGATGCGATTGAGGCTATCCGGGAAGTACGTAGCCGCGGACGGCCAAAAAAGGATAAATGAAAACTGGCAACAAGGAGGAATGTCATGCTGCGGAAAATATTCCTATGCTGCTTCATCCTGTTTGTTTGCATTGCGTTTGCTTCTGCTCAAAGAGATTTTCACGCTGAAGCCGTTAATTGGGTATTGTTGAAATCAAACCCAGGGCGGTTCACATCATCCGATAGCTTGGCAAGATTCCTCTATCTTCCAGAAATGACGCTATACGAGCAATTTACGGTAGTAGCGGAAAATCGATACGATCTTACCGGAAAGATTGAAAACGACGAGATTTACTCAATCCCTTATATTGGGAAACCTATCCTCTATCTTACCGATAGCCTTGCAGAAAGCTGGATCGAAGTGCTCGGATAAATTCCTCCATCAATACGAAAAGCCGGCATGCCAATACAGAATATTGTTTTCAAGGTATGGGACCATACGAAAACCTTCAATTTTTGGGTCATCACGCTATACGCGTTCGATTATCAGGGACGACACTTTGAGCTAATCGAGTAATACGCCTTATCAAGTCGGTCTTGCAAAGTGTTCTCTGGGCTGCCTCGGCTATGGTCGCCAGTTTAGTCTAATCGCGCGGCGCTTCGATCGCGATCGCCGAAAAAGCTCCTTCCCTGTTTTCTGAAATGTACCTATTCGGTCCGTCGTGGATGGCTTCGGCGGCCATGGCTCCCTTGATGAGCGGAGAAAGGGTTTAGCATAACCCATTCCGACGAAGACCATCCTGAAATCCAGACTCGCCGCAATGATGGCGGGCAGGGTATGGACAAGAAATTCAAGATTCTTCTCAAGCTTGAGTTGGCCAATATACAGCCCTACCGGAATACCTTCCGGAAGGTCAAGCTCAATCGCCCCATGTTTTCGGATGGGCGCGAGATCGATGGGCGGCTTCATGTCGATGCCGTTCGCCATCACTTCGTAGGTACCCTTATAACCGTATTCTCGAAGCGTCGGGACGACCGGCTCCTGGGGAACCCACACCTGATCGACGCTGTCATAAAAATCGATAATGCGCTTCATCTGATCGTCGACAAGGGACTTGAAAGCGATAGTCCGATTGAGATCGTCCCTCGTCAGCGCCCTTGTTCCCTGGGGTAAAATCGACTGTACACATCGCTGTATTCAATATACCGCTGATTCATGCCGGAATTATCAGCGTTCAGCCCTCTGCCGCGGGATTCCGTCTTTATTCTGACTACGGGCATCGCCTGCGCGATTGATTCTTCATTCCGGATTCCTTCGCTCATCGCGAAGTCCAGAGACGATGTAGCCATACTGTCTTTATTCTCGCTCATACCACCTCCAGGCGATGATTTTTGGAATGTATCCGCAACTCCATGAGCACATCCTCGAACAACTATTGAGAGGATATCCCCAGACTCCAAAACCTTCTGTGCGGCAGCGCACATAATTTTCAGATCGGCAGATGTGACTGCCCGATAGATTACAGAGGAAGGCGGTCTTGAATATTGACATTTCGAAAAATAGGTGAAAATAATGTAACTATTCAGGAGGGTAAGCCTCTCCGTTTGAACCCGGGCCAGCGTATGGCATGAATGGGGAACCAACGACAGCATCGGCGATTACCGCAAGAGCGGCCATTCCCTGCTTGCGGGCGGTGGAAAGGTAGCTCCGTATTCTGCAAAAGAACATGGCACCTTCTG
>JBAQLW010000050.1:0-3960 GCA_049302175.1 Rectinemataceae bacterium | reverse complement strand
AGTTAGGGCTTCGCGCACGAGATCGGCGTTGGCCGGCACATTGTACTGGAGCAAAGCACGCTGCATGGCGCGTTCATGGGCTCCTCTCGCCACATAGACAGGCTGGCCATCGAGGGGATTGGTCCCGCACCACCACATCGCGGTGGCGAGAGTCCCCGGCGTGGGATAGAAATCCTGGGCCTGGTCAGGCACGAAGCCCGTGTCGCGCAGATATTCGGCGAGTTCGATCGCCTCGGGCAAGCCCGATCCCGGGTGGGCCGAGATGAAATAGGGCACGAGATACTGCTTGAGATCCTTTTCCCGGTTTAATGCCGCATAACGCGCTGCGAAGGCGTCGTAGACGCGGCGGGATGGTTTTCCCATGAGGGCGAGCACCTTGTCTGAAACGTGTTCCGGCGCGACCTTGAGCTGGCCCGATATGTGGTGGCTCACGAGCTCTCTCAGGAATTCGTCACTCTCGTCCAGCATGGCGTAATCAAATCGCACTCCCGACCGGACAAAAACTTTCTTTACTCCGGGCAAAGCGCGTAGCGCGCGAAGCAGTTTTACATATTCCCTGTGGTCGGGCTCGAGCTGGGCGCAGGGATCAGGCGAAAGGCAGCGTTTGTCGAGGCAGGCTCCGTGTTTTTCCATTTTACCGCAGGCGGAACGCCTGAAGTTGGCGGTGGGGCCGCCCACGTCATGGATGTAGCCCTTGAAATCGTCCATCGTCGTAAGGATGCGCGCTTCTTCCACAATGGCGTCTATGCTCCGGGAGTTGACCTGGCGCCCCTGATGGAAGGTGAGGGCGCAGAAGGAGCAGGCACCGAAACAGCCGCGCGCCGAAAGGAGGGAAAACTTCACTTCGGCGAGGGCGGGCACGCCACCGTGGGCTTCGTACATTGAATGCGCTTCCCTCTCGTAAGGGAGGGCATAGACGGCGTCCAGCTCATGTCTGTCGAGGGGAAAGGCCGGAGGTTCCTGAACGACGACCCTGTCGCCGTAGGGTTCGACGAGCCTCTTGGCCGAATGTGGATCGGTATTTCTATATTGTAGAGCGAAAGATGCCTCGTAGTTCAGTTTGGCCTCGGGGCTGGAGCCAGACAGGGAGTCGAACCCGGGGAGTATGGACGCGCCGGGGAATTCAGCGGCCAGGGCTTCTGGCGGCATCGCGCCGACATGCTTCGCCCAGACCGTGCCGCGGATGCCGGACAGATCGGGCTTCGGCGCGGCGCCAAGGCGCCCGGCGCCTAAACGCCGCATGATTTCCACGATCTGCCGCTCGCCCATTCCGTAGACGAGAACGTCGGCCTTGGAATCCAGGAGGATTGATTTGCGGACGGTGTCCGACCAGTAATCGTAGTGGGAAAGGCGCCTCAGGCTGGCCTCGATGCCGCCGATTATGAGGGCGATGCCCTTGTATGCCTGCCGGCACATTGCCGAATACACGATCGCCGCGCGGTCCGGCCTCGCGTTCGGCCGGGCGCGGATCCCGGCGCCGATGCTCCCGTCCGCGCGCAGGCACAGGGCTTTGTCGCCGCCCGGCGCGTATTCATCCTCCGAACGCGGTTTCTTGTTGGCTGTGTAGGACGAAACCATGGAATCGACCGCCCCAGCGGTGACGAGAAAGGCCAGCCGCGGCCTTCCGAAAAGCCTGAAAGCCTCGACATCGTCCGGGTCGGGACGGGCCAGTATGGCGACCTTGTAGCCCTCGGACTCGAGCACCCGCCCGATGATGGCCGCCCCGAAGGAGGAATGATCGACATAGGCGTCGCCCGTGACGATGACGGCGTCGAGTTCGCCCGGCTTGAGGCTGGCCTTTTCGAGATCGGAGAGGGTCGCGGGAAGGAATGCCATAGGCTATCATACTAGCGCATTCCACCGCTTCGCGCTAAGGGCTGTCCGGAGCGGCTGTCTCCGCCGCGACGCGAGACACGAAGGCGAGGGCGGCGGCGGCTGTCCCAGGCGATGTGTTCTCGAGGAGGACATCGATGCCCGGCTTTTTCGCCTGGAGTAGCCTGAAGAGGGAGGCGAAATCCAGGCCACCCGAGTCTGTGCCTAGGACCGAGCCTGCCGCGACTGCTGCCAGTTTTCCGCTCTTCTCGAACCGGAAATCCTTGGCATGGACGGCCACGATGCGCGAACCGAAGGCATCGAAGGCACGCTGAAAGAAAGCCGCCTGGCTCTCCCCCAGTCCGGCCTGCGGTATCAGATTTACCGGATCGAAAATAATCCCCAGGGCAGGCGAGTCGATGCGCTTGATGAGTGCTTGGGTTTTTTCGATGCTTGAAATTGTATGCTGGTCGGCTACAGGTTCGATGGCTACGATTGCAGCGCAGCGCTCAGCGATGCGGACAAGGCGCTCGACCGATGAACAGAGCCTGTCGAACGTCGCCTCGTCCTGGGTGCCGGGGTGCCAGGAGGAGTCGGGATTGAGAGATCCCGTCTCCGTGCCGACGAGAGGGCAGCCGAAGTCGATGGCGAAACGCAGGTGCTCCTCGAAGCGCCGGAGTTGGCGTTCGAGCTCGTCGCCATCGGGGTGCACGGGGTTTATATAGCAGCCGAGCACGGCGATGGCCATGCCGCGCGCCGCGAAAATTTCCTTTGTCCGCCGGGCGAATCCGGGGCTCAGGTACCCAGGCTCGGCTGGGATCCCGGGGAAGGCTTTCGACGGGGCGAGCTGGACAGAAGCCGGTCGATACACCTGGATTTTTTCGGCTAGAACCTCTGCCGGGAAGCGTCCGAAATCGTGAGCGCGCAGTCCAAATCGCAGCATACCCTCATTGTAACGGGATTTGCTGCCTGCAGCAAATCCCCCGTATTCCGGTCCCTTCAATTTTTCGCGAACTATTGTATGCTTCAGGGACGATGAACCCGATCAATTTTCCCTTGCTTGCCGCAATTTTTGGCTTGTTCGTCCTCTTCGTTGCCGGTATCTTCCTCGGTCTTGCCCTTGGCAGGCGCAATGGCCGCCTCGAGGCGGAAAGAGAGCTGCCCGATCGGCTCGCTTCCGAGAGGGATGATGCCGTAAAGCGGTCGCGTGCGGTAGTGGGCGGCCAGGTCGCCGAACAGCTCGCCCCCTATCTGCCCGATTTTCCCTGCGATCCGGGTGACGCCCGCTTTATCGGCAAGCCCATCGATTTTGTATGCTTCAGCGGGGCTGGCGGCGTTGCCTTTTCCACATCCTCCGGCGGCTCGGTGGAAGAAATCATCTTCGTGGAGGTCAAATCGGGCGGATCGGGCCTTACCAAAACGGAAAAAAGCGTGCGTGACGCCATCATCGGAGGCAGGGTGCGATGGGTCGAGTACAGGATTCCCCTGTCCTAAGCCTCCATTTTAAGGCCTTCCAGGCCAGCCAGGAGGGAATCCAGGATCGGCCGAAGCGGGAGATGAAGGAATCGGGGTCCGTGAAAAGGGCGAGCTGTGCGGGATCGCTCAGATTGGCCAGGGCCGACTGTATGTAGAGGTTGAAGCCGAGGGCGCAAGCCATGCCGATGAAGCCGCCGATGTAAAAAAAGAAGGTTTTGCTCCTGAAAACCTTAAAAGCCTTCATCATTTGGCTTTTTCAGCTCCTCGCCTTTCGGCAGCGAAACGCTGAAGCTGCTCTTTATGTAGAGAACCGCGAGGCTGACAGCGCGCGACCTTATGACTCCTCCCCGTTCGATGAATCGACCAGCTCGAGAAAGAGGCTTTCGAGGCTCTCTCCAGCAGGAGCGCCCGGAGCCGTGAGGCCGGCGGCTCCAGGAATCGTGCCGTTCCCTTCCGCTACCGTCCTTCTCCTGAGTTCTTCCATCGTCCCCATGAAAATGATTTTTCCCTTGTTGATGATGGCCAGCTCGTCGCAGACCTTCTCCGCCACCTCCATCACGAGGGTGGAAAAGAAGACGCACTTGCCCGCTTTTGTCCGCTCCCTCATGATCGCCTTGAGTTCGAAGGCGGCCTGAGGATCGGGGCCGACCATGGGCTCGTCCAGAACCCAGT
>JBAQLW010000049.1:0-3688 GCA_049302175.1 Rectinemataceae bacterium | reverse complement strand
ATTGTCGGCGGTGGCAGAGCGCAGGGAAATCTTCTCGCTGGGATAGCCTTCGTCCGACCAGTACCAGCGCCCGCCGGTCAGGCGGACGGCTCCCTCTTCTTCGAGAAAGGTCAACGCCTCTGAGGTCATCGCGATCCTGTCAACGGGCGAAGCCGACCCCTGATAAGGGTTTGCCCAAGAAACCTCATCCGAACCTGGGGCTGGCCTTCCCCCAAAAGCCTCTTCCTCACCGAAGGGCAGCTCGAAGGCCGCGCACTTCGCGTGATCCATGAAGATGTAGGGATTGTCCAGGTCTACTCTCGCGCGCTCGGGAGCCTGCGCGAGAAAATATTCGGGATGCCGCGCAAAGTACTGGTCAAGAGGCGAGGATGTGGCTACGAAGATCGCCACCGATGAGCTGCCTCGCCGGCCGGCCCTTCCCGCCTGCTGCCAGAAGGAAGCCGTGCTCCCCGGATACCCTGCCATCACCGCTGCGTCGAGCCCACCGATGTCGATGCCCAGTTCAAGCGCGTTAGTCGATACAACTCCTTGAATCGAGCCCTCGCGCAGGCCTTTTTCTATCGCCCTCCTCTCGGACGGCAGGAGACCGGAGCGGTAGGGACTCACCTTTATCCCCCAGTTTTCGTTGTTGGGATTCTCCAAGCTCTGGTTGATGTAACTGGCGATGAGTTCGACCTGGAGCCGCGAGCGCGCGAAGAGAATCGTTTTAATTCCTCTGCGCAGCAGCTCGAGGGCGATTTTTTGCGATTCCGTCGCGCTGCTTTTTCGCAGCCCCTGGACAGGATCTATGACAGAAGGATTGTAAAACACAATCGTCTTCCCGCCCGATCCGGAGCCGTTCTCATCGACCAGTTCGACCGGTTCTTCGACGAGGGCTTCGGCCAGTTCAACGGGGTTGGCGATCGTCGCCGAGCAAAGGATAAATCGGGGCTTGGCTCCGTAGAAGGCCGCCACCCGCTTGAGTCGTCTCAGCACGTTGCCCACATGGCTGCCGAAGACTCCCCTGTAGCTGTGCATCTCGTCAACCACCACATACTTGAGCCCCGAAAAGAAGCTTATCCACTTGGCGTGATTGGGCAGGATGCCTGAGTGGAGCATATCTGGATTGGTGATGATGATCCTGCCCGAATTCCGCGCCGCGATGCGCAGCGAGGAGGGAGTGTCCCCATCATAGGTGTTGATCTTGACGGGCAAGGCGCCACCGAGGGCCACTTCGTTGAGCTCTGCCTGCTGGTCCTGGGAGAGGGCTTTCGTGGGAAAGAGATAGAGAGCGCGCGCCGCGGGATCCTCGAGGAGGCTTTGCACCACGGGAAGGTTGTAGCAAAGCGTCTTGCCCGAGGCCGTAGGCGTTATGACGACGAAATTTCGTCCCGATCGTGCGATTCTGTAGGATTCAGCCTGATGCGTGTAGAGGGAGTCTATGCCCTTCGCCTCGAGAGCCGCCCGGAGGGAAGGCGCCAGATCGACGGGAAGCGGAAGGAGCCTGGGAAGGCGCGGTTCCAGGTTTCGCACCCATGCGACATCCCCCTGCCCCTCCAGCCAGGGAACAAAAGAGGCCAAGAATTCTGTGGCGGATTTCTGCATCATAGGCTATACTTTACACGTGCAGGGCGCTTGGGTAAACAGATGTTTATGTATTTCACCGTCCTGGCGTAAAAGAGGCTACGATGCAGAAAGTATTGTCGATTGTTCTTGGCGGAGGCAAAGGAACAAGGCTTTTCCCCCTCACGAAAGAACGATCCAAACCGGCCGTTCCCTTCGGCGGGAAGTTCCGCATAGTCGACATTCCCATCTCGAACTGCATCAACGCCGGTTTCAAGAAGATCTACATCCTCACGCAGTTCAACTCGGCGAGCCTCCATCTTCATATCTCCAAATCCTACAGCTTCGACAACTTTTCCGGCGGCTTTGTTGAAATTCTTGCCGCCGAACAGACGCCCGTCCATTCCGGTTGGTACGAGGGCACAGCCGACGCCGTACGCAAAAACCTCATCCATTTCAGGCCCCAGAACCCCACCCATTACCTCATCGTCTCAGGCGACCAGCTCTATCGCATGGATCTCGGCGAGATGTTCAGAAAACACCTTGAATCAAAGGCAAGGCTTACGATAGCGGGCACGATGGTGAACAGGGATACCGCGAGCGCTCTGGGCATCATCAGGGCGGGCAAGAACTCATTCATAGAAGCGTTCATGGAAAAACCGGGTCCGACGAAGGATATCGCCGAATTCAGGTTGCCCAAGGAGATCAGGCCGCCGACGGCGGCGGCCGAGAAAGAATTCCTCGCCAGCATGGGCATCTATATTTTCGACGCCTCCCTCATGGAGGAAGCCCTCTCCGGCGACGCCAACGATTTCGGCAAGGAAGTCATCCCCGACATCCTCTCCAGGGAAAAAATCAACGCCTATCTCTTCGACGGCTACTGGGAAGACATCGGGACGATCAAGAGTTTCTACGATGCCAACATCCAGCTCACCGACATCAATCCGCAGTTCAACTTCTACGACGAAGACAATCCCATCTATACGCACAACAGGAATCTGCCCGCGTCCAAGCTCAACTACTGCACTCTCATTCAGGCATTGGCCACTGATGGCTGCATCATCACCAACGCCTCTATCAGCCGCTCAATCGTGGGGATCAGGACGATCATCGAATCGGGGGCGAGTCTCGACGGGGTGGTCTGCATGGGGGCCGATCGCTATGAAACGCTCGAGGACAAGCGGCGGAACGGCGAGCAGGGCGTTCCCAACATAGGCATCGGCGGGGGAAGCATCCTGAAGCGGGCTATCATCGACAAGAACGCACGGATAGGGTCCAATTGCAGGATCGGCATCGACGACATTCCCCGCGCCGACGGCGAGTACGGCACACATTACATCGTGGACGGCATCATCGTCATCCCGAAGAACATGGTGGTGCCCCCGGGCACGATGATCTAGCACCTCCCGCGCCGGATACAAGAAAGGCTGCCCGGCATGGGGCAGCCCTTCTTGTCAGCCCGTCACGAGCTTCATGGCATCGGTCAGGCCGGGATCAGCCGATAAATAGTGCTTCCTTACCTCTTCGGCCGTGAGTCCGACAAGCTCGTGGCTCATGTAATGTATCCATGTCTCGTCCTCGACGGTAGCGACTTCTATCTTCCTGCACCAATAGTCGGGATGGATGGGTTGGGTATCGGGCAGATACTCGCGGACCTTGTAGTCGTGGACAACGACTTTTATGTTGTCGCGCTTCAGTCCCCTCTTCAGGAGTACTTCGGTAAGATAGTTGACTGTCCTCCCTGAGTCGTACACATCATCCACAAGAAGGACCTTCTCGCCGCCGCTGAGAAGGTCGGGGCTGTAGGTCCAGCCGTCGATCTTTATCTCTTCCTGGGTGCTCATGTCAGTGTACGAGCGGGCGACCACAGCCGCGTAGAATACGGGTTTTTCGTCGCCGGTTATGAATTTGAAGTATTCGCTAATCACATTCCCCATGTAGGCCCCGCCCCTCAGGGATACATAGATTATGTCGGGTATGAATCCATCCTTGTAGATGCGATACGCCATCTTCAGGGCATTGTTCCTGATCATATCGTAGGGAACAAATTCTTTGTGCATCGAAGCCTCTCGAGGGTTAGGATCGGCGTCCCGCGAGGGGGACAGGCAAAAAGCCGAATCCCTGAAAATACAGTGCTTCGGCTTCT
>JBAQLW010000048.1:0-6248 GCA_049302175.1 Rectinemataceae bacterium | reverse complement strand
CTTCAAGGCTCCCGAGCCCGAGCGCTTCCACGCCGTCCTCGCCGCCCTGGAAAGGCTCGGCCGACGAATACAGGCATGAGAGCATAAAAAAGGCTCCCCGGGCGGCCATCGGGGGGCCTTCAGGGGGCGACGGCAAGCCGGCGCCCCATGTCACGCTACACTACGCTTTGAAGACGCTCAGTAGTTGTTGCGGGGGCGGAACGATCCACCGTCGCGACGGGGCTTGTCTTCGGCTTCGTTCACGCGAAGCTGCCTGCCCATGAACTCAAAGCCATTGAGCGCGTCGATCGCCTTCTGGGCCTCGTCATCATTGATCATCTCGACAAATCCGAATCCCTTCGCCTTGCCGGTGTAGCGATCGATGATGATATTGACGGAGGAAACCTCGCCGTACTGGGCGAAAAGGTCACGAAGCTGATTCTCAGCGGTACTGTAATTCATGTTGCCGACATAAACCTTCTTGGACATGCGGAAAAACCTCAAATTAGGGCCGTCTTCGCAGGACGACGGCGGCACCGGATCCGTCCGCCTAGGGCGGACGTGCTGTCACTCCCGGGAGGGTCGGGTATAGTCCTCGGGCGTTTTCAAGGGAGGAGTCTCAGGCTGGGATAGCAATGCTTGGGTCTTTCCGAAAGAAGAAGCGAGTGGAGCGGGGGCTCTGGAGAATTCGGCCGCCGAACCCCCAAAACCGTAAGTAAAGGAATGACGATGCATGAAGAGCCAGTTTCTACCTTAAAAACGAAAGGCGCTTGACGCGACTTCCGAAAGTACGTGACACCGCATACACGGCATCATAGCGGAGTATATTGTCATTTTTTGACGCCAGTCAACTCCTTTTATGCGGTTTTTGCGGTATTTTATTCGCCTTGACAAAGAGTTGCCCATCCGTATAATCAAAATGACGGCATTTATATACATCGGAGGGACAAATGGCACCCAGGATATGGTTTGTTGCCCTTCCCCTTGCCGGCTTGATTCTTGGATGGACGATCCGCTGGCTTTATGCCAGATTTCAACTCACTGCTGCAGAGAATGAAGCAGAGCGAACAAAACAGGACGCGATAAAAGAAGCGGAAGCCGAGAAAAAGGCGATCCTGGTAGAGGCGAAAGATCAACTCATTCGGGAACGCAACCAGCAAGAGCGGGAGATAAGGGAGCGACGTGTCGAGGCGCAGAAGCTCGAACGACGCGTCATGCAGAAGGAAGAGAACCTTGACAACAAGATCGAGGCTCTCGAAAGGCTCGAAGAAACCCTGAAAAACAGGGATAAGGCTATCATCGACAGGGAAGCTGCCCTGCTCGGCCAGGAAGAAGAGTACAGGCGCGAGCTGGAACGAATCTCCGGCCTCACCGCCGAAGAGGCGAAGCGCATCATCATCCAGAACATGGAGAATGAGGCGAAGCACGATGCCCAGATCCTGATCAATAAGATCGACCAGGAAGCCCAGCTCACCGCGGAGAAGCGCACGCGCGACGTCCTCGTGACGACTATGCAGAGGATAGCGACGGATGTTACGGCCGAGACGACCGTGACCTCGGTGACGCTGCCATCGGACGAGATGAAGGGGCGCATAATCGGCAGGGAAGGGCGCAACATCCGCACCTTGGAAACCCTCACCGGCGTGGATGTCATTATCGACGATACTCCCGAGGCTGTCGTCATTTCCTGCTTCGATCCGGTGCGCAGGGAGATAGCCCGTGTATCGCTCGAGCGCCTCATCACCGATGGCCGCATCCATCCCGCGCGCATCGAGGAGATGGTCCAGAAGGTGACGCGCGAGATCTCCCAGAAAATCTACGACGAGGGAGAGAAGGTCGTCTTCGACCTGGGCTTGCACAACATGGCGCCGGAACTCATACGGGCTCTCGGGAGGCTCCATTTCCGCACGAGCTATGGCCAGAACGTTCTCATGCATTCGAAGGAAGTCGCCGTTATCGCCGGCCTCCTCGCCGCCGAGATAGGCCTCAACAGGGAGATCGCCAAGCGAGGCGCCCTGCTGCACGATATTGGAAAGGGCATCGAGACGGATGGCGACCAGAACCACGCAGAGATGGGCATGGACCTGGTGCGGAAAATGGGCGAGGATCCCCGCGTCATCAACGCTGTAGGTGCGCATCACAACGACGTGGAACCCTCCTGCCCGGAGAGCACCCTCGTGCAGATCGCCGACGCCATTTCGGCGGCGAGGCCGGGCGCGCGCCGCGAAACCCTCGACAACTACATAAAGCGACTCGAAAACCTTGAGACGATAGCCGAGAGCTTTTCGGGCGTCGATAAAGCATTTGCCATCCAGGCCGGCCGTGAACTCCGTATTCTCGTCAACTACGAGAACGTGTCGGATGAGCAGGCCAAGGAAATGTGCAAGAATATCGCGAAGAAGATCGAAACGGATCTGCGCTATCCTGGCCGCATCAAAGTGACCATCATCCGCGAGACCCGAATCGTTGAATACGCCCGCTGATAGGCCTGTCATGGTCGAGCGCGTGGTGACAGTTGTCATGGTCGGGGATGTCGTAGGGGCACCCGGCCTGCGCTGCCTTTTCGCCCAGCTTCCCGCCTTCAGCAGGAAAGTGAAAGCCGACATCGTCATCGCTAATGGCGAAAACTCCCAGAAAGGCTTCGGCATCGGCGCGGAAGAACTCCGCGCGATGCTTTCGAGCGGGGTCTCCGTAATCACGACGGGCAACCATGTATGGGAGCGGGCGGGCGCGGCCGAGCTCCTCGCGTCAGAGCCGGCCCTCCTGAGACCGGCCAACTATCCTGCCGGCCTGCCCGGCAAGGGCATGCTCCACATCAAGGGGAGGGATTTCGAGTGGGTGGTGATCAACCTTCAGGGCAGGGAAGATCTCTATGCCATCGACTGCCCATTCAGGACGGCCGACGAGCTTGTTGCCAGAGCCCGGAGGGAACACCCTGCCGCCCTCATCGTCATCGATTTCCATGCCGAATCGCCCGAGGAGAAGGAAGCCTTGGCCTGGCACCTGGATGGGAAAGCCAGCGTCGTCGCTGGCACTCATACCCACGTCCAGACCGCCGATGAGCGGATTTTCCCACAAGGGACGGGCTATCTTACCGACCTCGGAATGACTGGCCCTATCGATTCCATAATCGGCGTGAAGACGGACATATGTATACGCCGCTCCATAAGCCAGATACCCTTCAAGATGGAAACAGCCGAAGGGGAGGCCGCCATGGCGGGAGCAGTCTTCAGCATCGATCCCGCGACAAGGCGCTGCTCCTCCATCGAACGGTTTTACCTCGCCACGATCACTACATAGCGATCCCGAGCCGGCTCGAAAAGCCTGAAATCCCATCCCGACCACATCTCGATTTTCCGCAGTCCGGCGCCGCGAAGCCAGAAGGCTATCATCCCGGGGCTGATCGCATGAAGGACTGTGCGATCGGTCGAACTGTCCCCCCCCTCGATGAAGGTCGTCACGAAGGTGAAGGTTCCTTCATCCTCGCCTTCTTCATAACGCCGTTCGAAGCGAAAGCCGCTCTTTTCAAGAGTAGGGAAAGCAAAACCCGGCTTGATGTCCGGATGGTCGTAATTCAGGACTTGGATGATGAGAGGCGCCCCCTGACCGAGAAGCCTCCGCGTCATGGAAAAAAAAGCGGGAATCTTCTCGGGTGAAAGATGGGGGAGGGTGTTGCCGAGGCAGAGGATCGCCCCGAATTTTACCGCAATTCCATAGTCGCTTCTGACAATGTCCTCGGCGTCGAGCATCGACCCCTGGAGGACATGGGAATGGCAGGCTGCGAGCGCGGCCATGTCGCCTGAAAGCTCGATACCCAGCGTGTCCCATCCCCTGTCGGCGAAGGCGCGGGCATGCCCGCCCGTCGCGGCTCCAAGGTCGAGTATGCGCTTTTCCGCGCCCAGCGGGATGAGGGATTCTATGGCTTCGATGGCCATAGGATTGACGGGAAAGATCTCGTCGTAGCTACGGCTGATTCTATCATAAAGCGACACAGGTCTTTCCCTCCTGGTTGAAATTCATTGTCACAACTAAATATACTCATGATCATGGCACAAGCACAGCAAAGCGCCAGCAAGGTGCTCGATTCTCTCAAGGCATTGACACCGGCTTTTTTCCGGCAGCTTTCCGAAGGCTATGGCGCCGGCGATTTCAAGAAAGACCTCGTCGCCGGAATCACGGTCGGCATCGTGGCCCTCCCCCTCGCGATGGCTTTCGCCATCGGAGCCGGAGCCAGTCCCGCCCAGGGACTCTATACGGCTATCATCGCGGGCTTCGTGACCGCCTTTTTCGGGGGGAGTTTCCACCAGGTTTCCGGGCCGACGGGCGCCTTTGTCGTCATCATCGCCGACATCATAGCCCAATACGGCATGCCAGGGCTTCAGACAGCCACCCTCATAGCCGGCATGCTCCTGATTTTCATGGCCATTACGGGGCTGGGCACTATCATAAAATATATTCCCTACCCCGTGACGATAGGATTCACGACGGGCATCGGGGTTACGATATTCGTCGGCCAGCTCAAGGATTTCTTCGGCATGGCGATCCCCTCCCTCTCGCCCGAATTCTTCGAGAAAATCAGACAGTATGCGGAATATTGGCCGACGACGAACCTGGCCGCTCTGGGCACCGGGTTGGCCACTGTCGGCATTATCATCCTCATAAGGAAGACAGTGCCGAAATTGCCCGCGGCCGTCTCCGCGGTAGCCCTGGTCACCGCCGCCGCTTTCTTCTTCAACCTGCCTCTCGAGACGGTGGGATCGAAATTCGGATCCCTGCCCAAGGGTTTTCCGTCGCCCAGGCTTCCCGCCTTGAGTTTTTCCCTCATACGCCAAGTTTTCTCAAGCGGACTCACCATCGCCCTTCTGGCGGCGATCGAGTCCCTTCTCTCCGCCGTCGTGGCCGACGGAATGACAGGCACGCGTCATTCCTCCTCGGCCGAACTGAACGCGCAAGGGCTGGGCAATATCGCGAGCGTCCTCTTTGGCGGCATCCCGGCTACGGGGGCGATAGCGCGGACGGCGACCAACATCAAATCGGGAGCCCGCTCACCCGTCTCGGCGATGATCCATGCCCTCGTTCTACTTCTTTTTACCCTTTTCCTGAGCCCTGTCGTCCAGGCGATCCCCCTCGCGACCTTGGCCGGTGTCCTCCTCGTCGTCGCCTTTGACATGAGCGAGCTTCCACGATTCTTCTCCATGAGGAAAGCGCCCAAGAGCGATCTTGCAGTAATGGTCATCACATTCGTGCTGACTGTCGTGGTGGATCTGACGGCCGCCGTCGAAGTGGGCGTCCTCCTCGCTGTCGTTCTTTTCACCAAGCGGGCGAGGGACACTACCTCTGTGGCTGTCCAGACCGATTGGCCCAAGGAAGCCGCCGAGCTTCTGGAGTCGGGCGTGGCGAAGGCTGTCGACGAGAATGATCTGCAGCTTCTCGCCTCCCGAAAGTTGCCGAGGGGCTGTGAAGTCTATGAAATCAACGGCCCCTTCTTTTTCGGCGTAGCCGATATCCTGCAGGATACCCTCGCTGGCCTCGAAAAGACGCCCAAGGTCTTCATTCTCAGAATGCGCCATGTTCCCGCCATCGACGCTACGGGCATCAACGCGCTCCGCAGCTTCAACAAGCACTGCAGACATCACGGCACAACCCTCATCCTGAGCGGCGTGCGCGAGCAGCCGGCCAAGGCGATCGAAAGGATAGGCCTGGCCGCCGAGATTGGACCCGAGAATCTCTGCGATGACATCGACGGAGCCTTGGCCAGGGCGGGGATTATCGTCGATTCAGTTTGAAAACCCGATGTTGAGACTACCCATCATGGGGTTCGGACATTTGAGAGCCGAAAGTATTGACAAGAAAAGGGCCTTCACGATATACATTTCACGTTGCGTGCGGCGATGGTGGAATTGGTAGACACGCTAGCTTGAGGTGCTAGTGCCGAGAGGTATGGAGGTTCAAGTCCTCTTCGCCGCAACTGTTTATTTTGTAACGAATTAAACTAGAACGACCGGACAACGGAGTTCGAGCCTTTATATCAACTGTGAGACGAGGGTGTGAGATTTACCCCTCGAGGAGGTTGTTTATGGCGCGGACTCCGTTTGTGTTTTTCAAGCGTGGTCGAAAAGAGTATGTACAGTTCTGGGATGATGAAAAGGGCGGCTATCTGTCTGCCCGAAGTACCGGGGCTGAGAACGAAAACGATGCATTGAAGGTCGTCATGGAGTGGATACGTGCCGGTGGTCCACCTCCCGCCCGAAAATCTATTAAGAAAAAGC
>JBAQLW010000047.1:0-2127 GCA_049302175.1 Rectinemataceae bacterium | reverse complement strand
CGAGCGGCGGCCTTCGGCGTCAATGTGACAAATGAAGCCGACGTCGTGGCGGCGGTCGCCCGGACAGTGACCACATTCGGGCGGATCGACGTGCTCGTGAACAACGCGGGCATTTCCCGCCACAAGGTTCTGGAGGAGATGACCCTCGAGCTTTTCGAGCAGGTGATCAAGGTGAACCTCACGGGTCCCTTCCTCTGCTGCAAGGCGGTGGCTCCCGTCATGAAGAAGCAGAATTTCGGCAAGATCGTGAACATAGCCTCCCTGGGCGGCAGGACGGGGCGTCCTGGCGTGGGCGTGAACTACGCGGCGTCCAAGGCCGGCCTGATCGGCGTCACCAAGTGCCTGGCCAAGGAACTGGGACCGAGCAATATCTACGTGAACGCGATCTGTCCGGGACCTATTCTCACGGACCAGACGAAGCAGTATCCGGAAGAGGTTTTCGCTTCCTGGAACGCGGGGCGGGCAGTATCCAAGAACGGCCTGCCCGAGGACATAGGTGACGCCGTGATCTTCCTCTCTTCCAACCGATCGGACTGGATAACCGGTATTTCGCTTGACGTCAACGGCGGCATTTTCATCGGCTGACGCAAGATCAATTTCAAGGAGAGAGGAATGGCAGGATTGAAGGTAGTCGACATCAACAAGGTGGAACCGGAGAGGAAAATCCCTCCCCGCGCCTCGTGGATACTCATCTCGGAAAAGACGGTGGGTTCGCAGAACCTGGCCCTCGGCGTCAACGAGACCGAGCCGGGATCGATGGTTCCCGAACACAGGCACGAAACCGAGGAGGAAGTGATGCTCTTCCTGGAAGGCGAAGGAAAGTTCATCACCGAGGACCAGGAAATCGACCTCAAGCCGGGGATCTGCGTCTACAACCCCCCAGGGGCGCTGCACAAAATCGTCAACACAGGGACGACGAAACTAAAGTTCGTGTGGGTATACGCACCACAGCTCAAGAGCCACCGGCTGTAAGCCGCCGGCCGAGGAATCTGTGAAAAAAAGGAGAAAACATGTCTGATTGGAATTTCCCTCGAGAAGGTCAGATGGATAAACCGTCGAAGATTTATTTCCAGACGATGACGAAGCACGACGCCGAAGAGAGGCTCAAGACCAACGACCTCATCATCATCCCGATCGGCTCCACCGAGAACCACGGCGCCGCCGGTCCCTACGGCGAGGACACCTTCATCGTCACGCGTATCGCCGAAATGGTGGCGGAGAAAGTGGGCTGCACGGTCGCCATGCCCATGTGGTACGGCTCCCATCCCTTCCACCACATCGGCCAGCCGGGCACCGTGCCCCTTCCCGACAATGTCTTCACGGATCATCTGCGCGCCATGATCTCGGGATTCTGGAACACAGGCTTCCGTAAGCAGATTTTCATTTCCCTCCACGGCCAGGAATACGCCCTGCCCTCGGCCATTCAGGAATGGGGCAAGAAGTACCAGGTGCCTGCCATCGTCATCTTCCTCGATCTTCCCCGCATCATGGGACAGGATCTCATGGACAAGGCCCACGGAGGCCCATTCGAAACGCCTTTCCAGCACGCCGACGAGGCGGAGACATCGATATCGATGGCCCTCTTCCCCGAACTTTGCAGGAAGGATCTCGCCGAGGACACGACGGTGAAGGGTTTCCTTCCCCCGGGCCATGTGGACCGTGGTGGCGACATCTACGGCCATCCGATTCCCGGCCACTGCATCATCGGCGGCACGGGCATCGAGTGTGTCACCTTCCCCGAAGGTGTCTTGGGCAAGGCAACCCTCGCCGATCCCGCTAAGGCGACCAAGGCTATCGAGAAGGTTCTCGACTACATGGTGAAGCTCATCGGCGACATCATGGAACGATTCCCCGTGGGCGTGCTCCCCGACGCCAAGCTCATGAGCCAGAGGGACGAGAAGGAAATCGAGGCATTGCTCAAGGGTCCGCTCAAGGGCGGCAAACATCTGTATACCATAGCGTGGCCGAGCTGAATGGCGACGCGTTGGATATAAGTTTTTTTCTAGTTTTCAAGGAGGCACTTGAATGAAGAAACTGTTGATTGTGTTCTTGATGGTAGCCATCGCGCTTACGGGCGCCTTCGGCCAAAAAGTGTACGAGCTCAAGCTCGCACACGCGGATTCCACC
>JBAQLW010000046.1:0-4192 GCA_049302175.1 Rectinemataceae bacterium | reverse complement strand
CGTCTATGGTCTGCGGAAAGATGGTATGAGCTCCAAATACTTTTGGAAGTTCATTAAGTATTTGAAAGAAAAAGTCACTCCTGAGATGCTGGATGAACTGGATCTGTGGATTCCTGAGGATTCGGTGGAGGTCGAGTATTGCCGCGACCTTGACAAAAACATATGGGACCCTATAAGCCAGGGATCTGCAGGACAAAAAACCGCGGCGGTGCTCGCGTTTATCTTATCTCATGGAACAAACCCGATTATTCTCGATCAACCAGAGGATGATCTGGATAATCACCTCATCAATGATCTTGTTGTTGAACAAATACGCGAAAAGAAACCGTATCGGCAAATCATTATAGTCACCCACAACCCCAACATCGTCGTCAACGGAGATGCAGAACTGATTCATGTCATGGAATTTTCAGGGGGACAAATCAGGGCAAAAAGATCAGGAAGTCTGCAGGAAAAAGAAATACGAAGAGAAATCTGTCAGGTGATGGAGGGTGGGGCAAAAGCATTCGAACAGCGATACAGACGGATATATATCGAGGGTGAACATGTTTGATACCATAGAAGAACTAGTCGATAAAATCAGCTTGGGCGAAGATTCCGCGATCGAGCTCAAGTCTGTCCGATTCAAGGGAGATCGTATCGCGCTTTCCCGCGATGATATAGCCGATGAAATTGCAGCCTTCGCAAACACTTCCGATGGAGTAATCGTGTTTGGCGTCGACGATAAAACACGCAATATCGAGGGGATATCACACGGAAAACTTGATTTAGTTGTTAACTTCGTCACGGAAGTATCCAACGATTCTATAAAACCTTCAGTGCCCATTCGCGTTTTCCGGATGACCTTACCCAACGCTCAGGGAATCGAGGTCCCGGTTTTAAAGGTGGATATCCCCCGGAGCCTTTTCGTCCATGAGAGTCCCGGCGGGTATTTTTACCGGCAGGGAGACAAAAAAAGAAAATTGAGCCCGGAAGCGCTGGCCCGCCTATTCCAGCAGCGGAGTCAGGTGCGGCTTATCCGCTTCGATGAGCAGGCCGTTCCGCAAACCGGCATCGCCGATCTCGACGAAGGGCTTTGGCGTCGATTTGCTGGCAATACCGGAGGGGACTCGAGGATTGTGCTGGACAAGCTCAAACTGGTGACCAAAGATGATACAGGTACCTTACGGCTGACCGTCTCTGGCGCCTTGATGGCGACGAACCATCCTGAGACCTTTATCCCTAATGCCATCATCGAGGCTGTCAAATACCGGGGAATTGAGCGCGACGCAAATTACCAGGAAGATTCAAAAACTATAACCGGCCCTCTCGATGAACAGGTTCGGAACACGCTCTCATTCGTGGAAAGAAACATGAAGACTATGGCTTTTAAGAATCCAGGGAGAGAGGAAACTCCGCAATACAGTCTCCGGGCGATCTTTGAAGCGCTTGTAAATGCGGTCGCTCATCGCGATTATTCCATCGCGGGATCAAAGATTAGGCTTTTTATGTTCGACGACCGGCTTGAGCTCTATTCGCCGGGAACGGTTCCCAACAGCATTACCATCGAGAGCATGCCACTGCGCCAATCGACAAGAAATGAAACGATTAGCAGCCTGCTGAACCGCTGCCCGGTCGATGCTTCAGCCGGATCAGAAGTGAAGCGTCAATTCATGATGGACAAACGGGGCGAGGGAGTGCCTATCATTCTTAAGGAAAGCACGACGCTGTCCGGCAAAACGCCGGTTTACAGACTTATCGATGACACCGAATTGCTCTTGACTATTTACGCCGCTGCCATAGATCGAGGCTCTGTATAAAACTTACCGACGCCGAGCAGCGTGAGGTCATCAAACTTATAGAGGCGGGGAAGCCCCTGCCGGACAAATACCGATTTCTTCCCTTTCAGGTGATCGAGCGGAGCGGTGGCATCAAGCTGATCTACATCGCCCCGTCTTTTGACGTGGGTGCGGACTTCTCTATGGACATCGAGATTGGCGACACTATCTTTACCGAAGAGCCCAACGTGCTCGCTGAACTGTCCCAACGCACTCATCCTGAGCAATCCTGTCATCATGTCGGGGGCTTTCGCCCATAGAGGCTCCTTAGAGAATCTTCTGGGGCAGGGGGCTTCGGCCGAGGCTCTCGAAGCTGTCTCGCTCGAGCTGCACGTGAGCGCGAAAACACCGCCTGCCTTTCTCTGGCATACCTATGACGATGAGGCCGTACTGCTTGAGAGAAGTCTCCTGTTCGCTGGGGCTCTGCTGAGCGCGGGTGTGCCTTTCGAATTCCATGTTTCGTCCTGGATGCTGCTCTGCGTCGAGTGGTTGGGGATTGTTTGACGACTGAGCCTCAGGCGCCGGAACGGTGGCTGATTTCCCTTGACCGGGGAGGCTTCCGGACCACATTCTAGCAGCATGCGACTTTTCCATATCGCCGACCTTCATCTCGGAAAAACTCTCCATGGCTGGGATCTTCTCGAGGACCAGGCGTTTATCCTCGACGGCGTCATCGCGAAGATCGGGGCGAT
Organism: Rectinemataceae bacterium; assembly: GCA_049302175.1. Classification (GTDB taxonomy): domain Bacteria; phylum Spirochaetota; class Spirochaetia; order Treponematales; family Rectinemataceae; genus CAYXUF01. Next base: position 1,683 of record JBAQLW010000046.1, on the reverse strand, counting down.
GAGGCCCGATGTTCTGCTCGTCGCCGGGGATGTCTACGACAGGGCGATTCCGACCGTCGAGGCGATTCGGCTGTTCGACGATTTCCTGGGCAAGGCCAGGAGGGCGGCGCCGGGGCTCCAGATCGTCGTAGTGCCAGGCAACCACGATTCGGCCGGCAGGCTTTCGTTCGGCGCCTCGTTGCTGGCCGATTCGGGGCTGCATATCGTTGATCATGTCGCCCTGACGCGGAAAGCCGAGTCGGGGAGCCTTGCTCCGCGGGTTGTCGCGGCGCCGATTTTGGTTTCAGGGGAGGGAAAGGGGCGTACTGAAATATGGGCGCTGCCCTTCCTCACCCAGTCGAGCGCGGAGTGGGGGGAATTGGCTCCGGCTGGTTCCGGGGCGGCGATCCGTTCCCAGCAGGAGATGATGGAGCTGGCCCTTCGCGCGATCCGCGAGGCGATGGATCCGGGTGTGACGAATATCCTTGTCGCTCACTGTTTTACATCGGGGGCTCTTGCTGGCGACAGCGAGCTGGCCTTTGTCGGCGCGACCGAGCAGGTGGATGTCAGGCTCTTCGAGGGCTTCGATTATGTGGCCTTGGGCCACCTCCATTCCTGTCAGAGTCCGGCGCCCCGGGTCTGGTACAGCGGGGCTCCGCTCGCCTATTCGGTGGACGACAATGCCGAAGGCGCGGCCGGTGTTTCCTTGCCCGATGCGGGCAAGGGCTTCCTCGCGGTCGATGTGGCTGTGGGCGAGGCGCCCCACGTCGAATTCGTCCCCCTCGTCCCCAAGCGGCGGCTGAGGAGGCTTTCGGGATTGTTCGACGAGCTTCTTGCGAATCCCCTCCCGGAGGACGAGAGGGATGATTTCATCGAGGTTCACATTCTCGACGATGAGGCCGTTTTGAACGCGGCCGAGCGGCTGCGGGTGATGTATCCGCATCTTTTGGGCGCGACGCAGCGGGCTTTCGAGCTGCGGTGGGGCGCGGCGGGGGCTGGGACGGGCTTCGCGGGAGCGGGTTCTGCGGGGATGGAGGCGCTGCGGCGCGCCCGCGGGGCAGGGAACGTCGCCGACCGCGTCGATACGGTGAAGTCGGATTTCATCGCTTTTTACGGCGAAATGACGGGGCAGGCTCCAGGGGAAGCGATGGAGAGGCTCTTCGAATCGATGGCCAGGGAGGCTTCCGATGCGTCCGATTAAGCTTGCCCTCGAGAACTTCGGACCGTACCGCGAACGGGCTGAGATCGATTTCGCGCGCCTGGGCGATTTTTTCCTCATCTGCGGAAAGACGGGCTCGGGCAAGTCGACGCTTTTCGACGCCATAACCTACGCGCTCTTCGGTCAGGCGCCGGGCGCGCGCAGGGGTTCGGAATCGGAGCTTGTGTCGGATTTCGCCAAGCCGGGCGACAAGCCGACGGTGGAATTCGAGTTCGCGCTCTCAGGTACGGTGTATCGGGTGAAGCGAACGGCTCCCTTCTCGAGGCCCAAGCGGGGCGGAGGCCTGACCGACGTGCCACCTTCCGCGGCTCTGTTCACTGTGGCCGAGGGGTGCGATGGCGGCTGGAAGCCGGTCGCCGATGGGGTGAGGGACACGAACGAGAAGGTGTCCGCCCTCATCGGGCTCAACGCCGAGGAGTTTTCCAAGATAATCCTCCTCCCTCAGGGGGATTTCCAGAAATTCCTCGAGATGGAATCGACGGAGC
>JBAQLW010000045.1:0-2640 GCA_049302175.1 Rectinemataceae bacterium | reverse complement strand
GCCGTCACGCGCTCGCCCTCGAGGAGTACAGTACCGCTCGCCCCATGAAATATCACCCGATGCCTTTCGTAGTCGATTTCGACATCATCGCAGCCCACGATGCAGGGCTTATTCAGAGACATCGCCGTTATGGCGGCGTGCGAAGTCCTCCCCGGATAGACCGTGACGATGGCATGAGCGCTGTTCATCACGGCGAAATCCGTCGGTTTCGTGTTGTAGGCGATATAGACGACGCTTTCACGCCGCTCCTCCGCCAGCTTGAGCCTCTCTTCGCTCATCACGAGGGTGCCGGAGACGACACCCGAATTTATCGGCACGCCGACGGTGAGGGGAGGATTCCAGCGTCGCACACGGAAATCGGCGCGGGGAAGGGCCGCGTTGGCGTATGCCATCTCCAGCCTTTCTATCCTTTCCCTGTATTCAGGAAGGTCGATGAGGCCGCGTTTCAGGAAATCCGTGTCGGCCACCAGCTGGGCGAAAGCGCCCAGTCTCGCCGTCCTCGCCTGAAGGAAATAGAGCCGGCCGTCCTCGACGGTGAATTCCAGATCCAGGTCCTGGCGAAAATGCTCGACAAGCAGAGTCTTGCCCCTGCCAAGTTCCCCAGCCAATTCTGGCTCGAGCCTCGAAAGCGGCTCGGTATTCGCGTTTCCCATCACCACTTCCTCGCCCTGGGAGACGCGCAGGAACTCGCCGAAAAGCTCGTCATCGCCCGTGATGGGATTCCTCGTCATGAAGACGCCGCTCAGCGATCGCTCGTTGAGGTTTCCGAAAACCAGCTGCTGTACGGTGACAGCGGTATCTGGCTTTATATCGGCGGCCAAGGTCCTGGAATATGCCTTCACCGCCAGGGATCCCCTCGATCCATAGACGAGCCTGATGCATTGAAGAAGCTGCTCCCAAGGTTCCGTGAGGAATTTTGGGCCAAGAGCCGCGGCAAGGCGGGCTTCCATAGCCTCTATGTCGCTTTCTCCCTTTCCTTCGGTCTGACGATTCCGCACTCTGCGATTCGGAGCCAAGCCGAGCGCCGATTCGCAGTTTTCCAGAAAGCGGCGATAGAGCGTGGTTGTGAACCGCTTTCCCTCCCTCCGCTCCATGGCGGCGCGCAGTTTCGGGCTCCAGCCCACATTGAGGATAGTCGCCATGACGCCGGGCATCGATGTAGGTGCCCCCGACCTCACCGAAACAAGGAGGGGGTGAGCTGGATCGCCCAACGTTCTGCCACTCTGTCGTTCCAGCGTGGTGAGTTCCTCCCTGATCAGGAAAGAAAGATTCTCGCCAAGCGTTCCGTCTCGCCCGCAGCCCGAGAAGAAGGGGAATCCAAGTATGAAGGCCGGTGGAACATTGAGCCCGAGGCGTGCCATGTCGACGATGCTGTTGCCCTTGCCGCCAAGGTAGGACCTGATCTTCTCGTCCACACTCCTCCATGTCGCGGCTATATAAGTCTGTGGATCGGCGACAGCCTGGCTTGACGCGGCGGCCCGGGCAAGGCGCCTGTCGCCGTAGAGCTGCCTGTCGCCCGTCTGCCGCTCCAGTTCGCTGTTCACGGCCGCCGTCACTTTTTCAGTAAACTCGCTCAGCACATGGATCTGGGTGCGGCGTATGAAGTTATTGAAAAAGCGGGTCCGCAGGGGCGTCAGCTTCGATGTGGGAACCTCGTATTCCTCGAGTATCCTGTTCAGGCTGCCGCTCATCCTGTCGATGATGTCCGACTGCAGATAGCGCTGCAGCTCATCGCTGATGGAACCAAGGCGACGTTTGGTTTTGATGAAATCGTACACGGAGGATTCGCGAAGCTCATCTATCTCCGCCCGGAAGAGGTCGACATCGCCGATGGCCAGCCCCTTCACGCTTGATATCTCTAGAAGCTCCCGCATCACGGCCAGAGAATCCTTGAGATTTCGGGGCGTCACTTCGGCGAAATGGTTGTTCGTCAGATCGTTGGCAAAGAGAAACACCAGCCTTCCCAGAGAGAGATCGAGGAGAAGAAAGTCATAGAGGCTTATCCTCGCTTCCCTGTGCGATGTTTTGAGAAAATGTTTGAAACTCGCGAGCCGCTTCAGCAAGTCCAGCTCAAGGTGAGGCTTTGCGAGCTTTTCTGGCGTGAGCATCTCCAGGAATCCTGTCACCTCGGCCTTGAGGAAGCAGCGCTCGAAGAGGTTCATGTTCTGAGATAGCCGCATCTTTTCGGTTGCCAGGTCGCCCATCCCGTAGTCCCAGAGATAGCTCATCCGTTCCAGCAGCGATATGGCGAGATCGATGAAGTGGGCGCCCTCGTTTTCTATCGCGAGGAGGGCGGGCAGGGCGACATAGCCAGCCTTGACGATAGGTTCGGGGTTCCCCTCCACGACCAGCTTCAGATAGGGTTTCAAGTAATCATGGATGATTCTCGGCGAGAGGCGTCGGTGCACTTCCTTGCGCAGGTCGCCGGCGAAGCCGCGCAGAGGATCATCCTCGCTGCGGTCTTCCTCAAAGGCCTCGGCTGTAGCCCGAATCTGCTCGATCATCTCCTCCGCGCCCTGCCGAACGGGCAGCTTTTTGAGCACTTCGCGGGCGAAGTAGATGAAGCTGTCCGATGGAAGCGGAAAGGCTTCCAGCATTAGCCTCGTTTCATGCTCGATCTCGGCGTAGATGCTCTCGATG
>JBAQLW010000044.1:0-10132 GCA_049302175.1 Rectinemataceae bacterium | reverse complement strand
CTTCATGACCTTCCAGGTGAGGCGTTTCTTGAACAATCCGGCAATCGTCGTGACGACGGCGCCTACCGCCGAGCTCTCGACCAGGTTCGTGACGCCCAAGAAGAAAAGGCCCGACATCATGAAGATGATGAAGAGGGGAATGATGCCGGCGCGGAGAAGCTTCAGTCTCTGGGCCATGGGTACATGGCGTTCCTCCTTGGGGAGTACGGGGCCGAGTTTGGGGTTTACCGTGCATCGAATAAGAATATAGATAATAAAAATCGCGGCAAGCATCAGGCCGGGCATGATGCCGGCCAGCCATAGCTTGCTGACCGGCTGTCGCGCTATCATGGCGTAGAGGACGAGGACGACGCTGGGGGGAATCATGATGCCCAGGGAGCTGCCCGCCTGGATGACGCCCGTCACCATTCTCTTGTCGTATTTTCTTTTCAGCATTTCAGGGAGGGCGATGCTGGAACCGACAGCCATACCCGCCACGCTGAGGCCATTGATAGCCGATATGATCGACATAAGGATGACCGTTCCGATAGCCAATCCGCCGGGTACAGGACCCATCCAGACATGGATCATCTCGTACAGGTCATCGGCGATGCCCGACTTGGCGAACATATATCCTATGTAAATGAAGATCGGCAACGTGAGCAGGGGATACCAGACGAGAAGCTGAAAACTCGCCTGGAAGGACATGCCGATGCCGCCCTTTCCCCATAGAAGCACGGCAAAAATTGCGCCTACGCCGCCGATGACGGCGAAAATATGCCTTCCGGTGAGGAGGAGGACGATCATCGAAGAGAACATCAGAAGTGCCATCAATCCATAGCCTGTCATTTTGTACCCTCTTTTTCGGGTTTCTCTCCCCTGAGATCCTCACCCCTCAGTGTCGCGATATCCTTGATGAACTCGGATATCACCTGAAGCAGCATGAGGACGATGCCGGCGACCATGAAAATCTTCACGGGAAGCACTTTGGGCGCCCATGAGGAATAGGTCACCTGGCCATACTTGGCGGCGTACTGGATGCCTTGGATGCCGCCGATAATGAGGACTGCGATATAGAAGAGGATGATGGGGAAAGTTATCACATCGGAGAGAGCCTTTCGCTTCGGCGACCACTTGTCGTAGAAGACATCCATACGGACATGGCCGCCCAGAAGCAGCGCGGATGCGCCTCCGAGAAGGTAATAGGGCGCCATAAAAAACTGAGTGAGTTCCACAGCCCAGACATTGGGTTTGTTGAAAACCGTCCGCGAGATGGTGTCGTAGAGCAGAATGCCAATCATCACGAATATTAAGTACATAACGACTTTGCCGACCCACTTGCTCGTCGCGTCGACATATTTTACATATGCTTTTGCCGCCTTGATCATCGAAACCTCCTGATGACAGATCCGAGGTATCTGAGAACCCTGGCCGACTATGGAAAGTCGGTCAGGGGAATGAATTGTACGGTATGGATTCCAGGTATCATGGGTGCATCAATACCTGTAGGGAGCTCCCGCTTTTTTCATTGTTTCATCATATTTTTTCAGTATCTCGACCACCTTGGCGTTCCGTGGGCTCTTCTTGGCGGCCTCGTCCCAGAACTTCAGCGCGGCGTCCTCAACGACTTTCCATTCCTTGTCGGGGATAGTCGTCAGTTCGAGCTTTCCGCCGTTCACGCGGAAGTTGGCCTCGCCGTACCAGTACCAGTGGAGCCTGTAGTAGTGCGACTTGTCGATGGCCAGCCTGACCAGCTGCTGCAGATGGGGAGGGATCTTGTTCCAGGCGTCCGTATTGACGAACCAGCCGCCTGACCAAGCGCCCGAAATCGGGTTCGTCAGGTAGTACTTCGTGACATCGGCCCAGCCGACGGTGTAGTCCTCGGTGATGCCCGACCAGGCGACGCCGTCGAGCATGCCGGTCTGAAGGGCCATCTCCACGTCTTCATAGGGCATGACGACGGGCACTACGCCGAACTGCTGCATGAACTGTCCGCCCGTGGGGAACATGTACATTCGCAAGCCCTGGAAGTCCTTGATCGACCGGATGGGTTTCGTCGTGGCGAAGTTGCATGGATCCCAGCTTCCCTGGCTCAGCCATGTCACGCCTTCTATCTCGTCATAGGCTTCCTTCCAGATCTCGTTCAGGCCGTACCAGTTCCACAGGACATTGACATCGAGACCATACCTGGCGGCGAGAGGGAAGTAGGCGCCGAAAATCCGCACATCGACGGGAGAGGCCATCGAATCGTCGTCGCTGACGGCCATGTCGACCGTGCCTTCCTGCAGAGCCCTGAAGAGTTCACCGTGCGGAACGAGCTGGTCCGCTGTGTAGACCTCTATCACCATCTCGCCGTTTGCGGCGATATTGAACTCGTCGATCGCGTTCTTGACCACGTGGTCGTTCAACGCAGGTCCAGCATACGACTGGAGCCTCCACCTGATCACATCCTTATTCGCTTCGCCTTCCTTTGGAGCGGCCTCCGCGGCTTCCTTCCCTCCGCATGCTCCAAGGATCATGGCGAACCCGATCACCACCGTCACCAGGATCAGGAAGTTTTTTCGCTTTCCCTTGACGCCGAAAATTTCGGATCCAAACCTCATAGCGCCCCCTTGTCGAGTGAACCAGGCATAGTACAGGAAAACCTGCAATAAATCACTTTCTGTCGATTTTTCATATTCGTCAAGGAAAATTATTGAAAGAATTAAAAATAATTAGCATTACGCTACATAAATATCGATTTTCGGAGTGAACAGGAATCCGCAAAAGCGCTAAAAGTTAACGGCCAAATTTTTTGTTGACAGATATTTTTTATCGTTTTATCCTTGGATATCTTATCCTGTTTGCCTACGGAAAATCGTCGTTGGCCGACATCGATCGGGAAGGTGGACCATGCCAAGCTTGAAAGAAAACGTCATTGCTGGTGTTTCGGGACCGGATAGCCTGGCCGCGGCGCAATGCCGCGTGATCCGTATCCGCGTCAATGGCTCATGGCAAAGCTTCAGGCTCGAGGACGATCTCGACGACGCCACGACGCTTTCCTATCTGTTGCGGGAAAAGCTGGGATTCACTGGACTCAAGGTGTCCTGCGACGAGGGAGCCTGCGGTGCCTGCACGGTGATAATGGATGGCAAGGCTGTCCTCTCCTGCATGGTGCTGGCTGTCCAAGCCGATGGGCACGATGTCACCACTATTGAAGGCTTGCCCAATGACGATCCCGTGGTCGAAGCCTTCGCCGAGCAATGCGAACCGGGTTACGGCACGGCGATGCAGTGCGGCTACTGCACGCCCGGCTTCGTGATGACCGCGAGAGCCCTCCTCAACGCGAATCCGACTCCCACGCTCGCCGAGGTGAAGGATGCCCTGGCCGGCAATATCTGCCGCTGCGGCTGCTACGCCGGAATCGCTCAGGCCGTCATGCGCGCCTCCGAAAAGATAGTGGCCAGAAGGAGGGCAGTATGATCGAAAAGTTCAAACCCCGCGTCCAACGAAAATTCGTCGGAGGCTACAGGCCCAAGCTCGATGGTCCGGACAAGGCTAGCGGGAGAGCCCAATACGCCGATGACCTCACGCTGAAATCGCGTTTTCCCGACATGCTGTTCGCGAAAATACTCCGGAGCCCGTATCCGAGCGCCCGCATCAAGAAATTCGACAAGAGCAAGGCTGAGGCCCTGCCCGGTGTGGTAGCCGTGATGACTTACCTCGACCCGGAATTCACTTCCCTCAAGCTGACGAACGCCGGCTGGACCGACTGCGTGGATACCGTGACCTGGGATCGCATGATGTTCCCGTTCCGTGACAGGCGGGTTCTCGGCGAGTACGCCTGCTGGGTGGGCGATGAAATGGGAATCGCCGTCGCCGCCGAAACGGAGGACATCGCCGACCGCGCGCTTAAGTTGATCGACATCGAGTGGGAGACCAGACCCTTCGTCCTCGACCCCATCGAGGCGATGGGGAAGGACGCTCCCCTCGTCCACCCCGACCTGACCACCTCCAATGTCCTCGTGCCCGATCCGCAGGGCGGCCCGGACATTTTCGAGGACAGGGGCAACGTCGACGAGGCCTTCAGGAGCTCCGATGTGATCGTCGAAGGCAGCTCGACCTTCCATAACGCCACGCAGGGTTCGATGGACAACTGGTGCTGCGTCATGCAGTGGAAAGCCGACCAGCTGACCGTCTGGTCCAACCATTACGGGGCAGACCAGCTGAGGATGCATATCAGCGAGATGCTCGGATTGCCTCTCCACAAGGTCCGCGCCATCGCCTCCTATGTCGGGGGGCAGTTCGGACGCGGCGATACGGGCGACCAGCCCTTCTTCCTTGTCACCGGCCTCCTCGCCATGAAGACGGGAAGACCAGTGAAATACAGGCACACCAGGCACCAGAGCTTCCTCAATACCAGGCAGCCGGCCATCTACGACTTCAAGGCCGGCGTCAAGAAGGACGGAACCCTCACCGCGCTCTACACGAAATCGATCGGCAATGTCGGCGCCTACGCCGACCTCTCCATGTTCGCCCTCAAGTTCGTGCCGAAGGAGCTGGGGGATGTCCTGCTGGCCCATATCCCCAACCTGCGGATGGAATCCTATGGGGTGTACGCCAACAACATCCCCGGCTGCATGATGCGCGGCGTGGGCAATTCTCAGTTCAATCTCATCCTCTCCCATATCATCGATGCCGTGGCCGAAAAGCTGGGCATGGACCCCGTGGACTTCTGCGTCAAGAATTTCGCCCACGAATGGGAAAAGCTTCCGAGCGCGAGCCTCGTGGCCGTGCTGCAAGAGGGAGCCAAAAGGCTGGGCTGGAAGGAAAAACGGCACGCTCCAGGCAATGGCCCACTGATCGATGGCGTCAAGAAGCGCGGCGTCGGATTCTCCTTCCACGCCGCCTGGCACTCCGAGTGGCAGGAAAAACGCCGGGGCAAGGTGCAGGTGAATATCGTCCTCAATCCGGACTGCACTATCCTGCTCAACGCCGCCACCATCGAGGTGGGCGGCGGCTCCAATACCTGCAACGTCCTCGGCTGCGCCGAGGCGCTGCAGTTTCTCGGAATCGGAGTCGAGGACATCCACTGGACTCCCGTCGTGGACACGAATGACGGCATCAAGGACTGCGTTCAGACCGACAGCGCCGTCGCGTATCTCCAGTCCGAGGTCATGATCGACTCGGCGAAGGAACTCAAGGAAAAACTGAAGATAGCCGCTGCCGAGATTCTGGGGAAAAAGCCCTCCGAAATCGATATCGTCGACGGCAAGGTTCTCCTCGCGTCCGATCCCTCATTCGGGATGACGGTAAAAGAGCTGCTGCGGAAGGGCGACAACGCCCCCATCACCGTGGCCAAGAGCCGTTCCCCGGACTGCAAGCTTACCGGCGTACCCTTCTTCGCGAACTTCGCCGAGGTCGAGGTGGACACGAGTACGGGAAAGGTCGATGTGCAGAAGCTGGTCGTCGTCAACGACTGCGGCACCGTCATGTACGCCTCGGGCGCTGAGGCGCAGCAGATCGGCGGCCAGTGCATGGGCATGGGCGAAGCCCTCACCGAGGAGATCATCTACGACAAGGCCACCGGCATCCCGCTCAACTTCAACTGGGTGGACTACACGATTCCGACGATGGCTGACATGCCTGAGATCGATCCTGTCCTCCTCGAGGTCTGGAAGGGAGTAGGCGAATACGGGGCCTGCGGCATCGGTGAAGGCACGGTGTCCTGCACGCCGGGAGCGGTCGCGAACGCGATCTACAATGCCATCGGGGTCAGGGTGAACGATATTCCGATCAAACCGGAAAAGATCCTGAAAGCTCTGGGAAAGGACTGAGGAGATAACCATGGGAATGCAAAAATTCGATCATATCGCGGCGAAATCGCTCGACGATGCGGTTACTCAACTCGGCAAATTCCGCAAGAGCGCTGTCGTTGTAGCGGGCGGAACGGATATTCTCGGGATCCTCAAGGACGAGGTCCATCCCGTCTACCCGAAGGTAGTGCTCGACCTGAAGACCATCGAGGGCTTGGAGTACATCAGGGAGGAGGGAGGCGGCCTGAAGGTGGGAGCCCTCACAACCCTCACGACGATCCAGAAGAACGAGACGGTGCGGGGAAAATACGGTTTACTGGCCGAGGCAGCCCATGCAGTGGCCTCGCCCCAGTTGCGGAACATGGGAACGATCGGCGGCAATATTTGCCAGGAACCCCGCTGCTGGTATTACCGCGGTCTCGACAACAGTTTCCATTGCCTGCGCAAGGGCGGCGACGAATGCCCGGCTTTCAGGGGCGAGAACCGCTTCCACTCCATCTTCGGGTCGATGCGCGTGGGGCGACCGGGCTGCTCCTCGAACTGTCCCGACAATATCGATATACCGCGCTACATGGAAAGAATCAGGGCGGGCGACATCGCCGAGGCGGCGCGGATTATACTCGAGAGCAATCCCCTTCCGGCGGTGACGGGACGCGTATGCCCCCATTTCTGCGAACAGGGCTGCAACCGTGTCAACCAGGACTCAGCCGTTTCCGTGCGGGCCGTGGAGCGCCGCGTGGGCGACTACATCCTTGAGAACGTACAATCCTACATCAAAAAACCGGTTGCGGAAAACGGCAAGAAAGTGGCCATCGTTGGCGGTGGACCGGCCGGCCTTGCCTGCGCCCATTTCCTCCGCACGAAGGGTTTCGCAGCCACCATCTACGACAAGCAGCCCAAGCTCGGCGGCATGCTCCGCTATGGCATCCCCGATTTCCGCCTCTCGCCCGGCGTCCTCGATCAGGAGATCGACTTCGTGCTCAAGCAGGGCGTTGTCGCCAAGACTGGGATGCAGCTGGGCAAGGACTTTACCCTCGACAGCCTCAAGAAGGAGGGCTACAACGCCATATTCCTCGCCTTGGGCTCATGGCTCGCCAAGGGTTTGGGCGTGGAGAATGAAAAACATCCCAATATCCTTCCGGGCATCAACTTCCTCGAAGGCGTGAAGTGGAACGGACCTCCCGCCCTGAGCGGCAGGGTAGCTGTCATCGGAGGAGGCAACACGGCCATCGACGCAGCCCGAACGGCACTTCGCTGCGGCGCCAAGGATGTCGTCATCCTCTATCGCCGAACCAGGGATGAAATGCCTGCCGAGGACGAGGAGATCGAGGACGCGATCAAGGAAGGCATAAGGATCGAATTCCTCGTAACCCCGAAAAAGGTTGTTTTGGACGGTAAAAACCTCGTCGGTCTCGAATGCGCGAGAATGAAGCTCGGCGAGCCCGATGCCTCCGGGCGTCCGCGGCCCGTCGAGATCAAGGGCAGCGAGTTCCTCTTCAAGGCGAACTGGGTTGTCTCGGCCCTGGGCCAGGACCAGAACCTCCTCGGCCTGAACAACACGTCGTTCGGAGCGATCAAGCTCACGAAGGGGAACGGCATCGATGCCGATCCCGAGACCTTCCAGACCAGCGTCGCGGGCATCTTCGCCGGCGGCGACGTGGCGACAGGTCCAGCGACGGTGGTGGAAGCCATCGCCGCCGGCCGGAAAACAGCCCTGAACATCGAGGCCTACCTGCGGGGCGACAAGCTCAGGCTGGCCGAGGGGAAAGGACAGGCTCCGATACTGAGGCCTATCAACGAGGATGCGCTCAAGGAATCCGAACGGGTGACGATGGCGGAAGTTGAACCCTGCGACCGCTGCCTGGACAAGGAAGACTACATTACGCTCAAGGACGACAAGGTGAGCATGGAAGCCTTCAGATGTCTGGACTGCAGCTGCGTCGCGGTAAACGCCTCGGATCTGGCGCCTGCCCTCGTGGCTTTGGGCGCAACAATCAAGACCACGAAGCGCAGCATCGCCGCCGAAGATTTCTATACCGTCGACCTCATGTCCACCACTGTGCTCGCCGCCGATGAGCTTGTCACCGAGATATTTGTTCCGGCGCCAAAAGCGGGAACGAAATTCTCCTTCCAGAAATTCAGGGTACGCAATTCCATCGACTTCCCGATCGTCTCCGTGGCCTCGGCGCTGAACTTCGAAGGCGGAAATATCAGCGCGGCAAAGATCGTTTTCGGCGCCGTGGCCCCCATCCCCCTGCACGCCGTCAACGTCGAGGAAGCGATCATCGGCAAGCCCGCCAATGAAGAAACGGCAGAAATGGCAGGCGCGATCGCCGCCAAGCAGGTCTTCCCCCTTGAGAAGAATCGTTACAAGGTACAGATATTGAAAGGTCTCCTGCGAAAAGCGATTCTCGCGAAGTAGCGGGGAGTCCGGCCATCGTCCCTCTCTTCCGGAATCGGAGGAGGGGGCAAGGGTGGCTGAATCGCTTCCCATGCCAGGGTAATGATGGCTCAGCCCAACAGCCCCAATCTCCTGCACATCGATGAGGTTGAAATCCCCTCTTCGCGCGGCCTTATAGGCATTACGGCCTGCCCGGGAAGGAAGGACCTCGTTCTCGATCTGGCCGTCATGCAATCATGGGGCGCGGAAATCCTCATAAGCCTCATCGAACCGGCCGAATACGCTGCCCTGGGCATCGAAAAAATGCCCGATACGATTCCTGCCGGAATGCGCTATCTTCAGCTGCCCATCCCCGATGGCTCCGTTCCCGATAGCGCATGGGAACTCAGGTGGATACGCGAAAGCCCTTCCATCCATTCCGTGTTGGATCGCGGAGGAAGGGTTTGCGTTCACTGCATGGGCGGCTTAGGGCGCAGCGGTCTTGTGGCGGCCCGGCTCCTCATCGAGTTCGGCATTCCATCGGAACAAGCCATCCGTATGGTCCGCGCCGCGAGACCCGGCGCCATCGAAACCCCTGAACAGGAAGCCTATGTCAGGGGATTATCGGCCCGCTCTTTCTTTATACAATATTTATGACTTTCGGGGGGAACCCCCCACAATCTTAATGTCATCTTCGTTAGAGTGATCAGTTGATCATGGATTTCCATTCATCACGAACGAAGGTTGACGGATATAGGCTCACCATTGGCTATCTCGGCGTCGCCGCCATGCTGATCGGTACGATCCTTCTCCTCCCTCTCGTATTCCTTATCGCCTTTCCTGAAGAAATCCCCTATGCCGGCTACTTCATAGGACCAGGCGCGGCGAGCATAATAATCGGATATCTTCTGTCGCTTTTCGTCAAGGGGAAAAAACAGGCACGGCTACGCCAGAATCAGGATTCGCAGATTGTCGTTTCGACATGGATCATCGCAGTTCTGGTTTCCGCGATTCCATTCATGCTCACGGGTCGCTACGATTTTGCCCAGGCGGTTTTTGAGACAACCAGCGGCTACACCACGACAGGGCTCTCGATCGTCGATGTGGAGAAGTGTCCCAATATTTTCCTTGCGTTCAGAAGTATCATGCATTTCTCCGGGGGAATTGGATTTATGCTTGTGATGGCGTCGGTCTTTTCCGACCGCAACGGCATGAGGCTCGACAACACAGCCGATCGCTCCGAGAGGCAAATCCCGTATCTCCTCACGTCGCTGCGCATCATTGTGGCCATCTACTCGGGCTACATCGTTTCGGGCGCCATCCTGTACATGATCGCCGGAATGGGATGGTTCGACGCCCTGAACCACTCGATCGCCGCCGTTACCACGGGCGGTTTTTCCACCAAGGCTCAGAGCATCGGATTCTATGACAGTTTCCTCATCGAAACCATCACGATTGTCTTGATGCTGCTCGGCGCCACGAATTTCCTGGTTCATCTCCTGATCTTCAAAGGCAAGATCGCCGGATGGGCGCGACATTGCGAGACGAGGCTCTCCTCGATTCTCATCGTCATGGCGGCGCCGGCAGTCGGCTTATTCCTTGTGGGCACTATCGCCCTGAGTCTTCCGGAAGCTGCCAGGCTGGCGCTGTTTCAGACAGTCTCGGCCCTGACGACGACCGGACTTCGCACAGCCTCGGATTTTTCCTTGTGGCCTTCTTCTTCCCTTCTCATCCTGCTCCTCCTTATGCTGACGGGGGGAGGGGCTGGATCCACGGCAGGAGGGATCAAGCAGGCAAGGCTTGTCATTTTGCTCAAGTCCCTGTGGTGGGAAATGAGGCACAAGTTTAACCCGAAGAGAATTCTAAAGGCCCCTGTAATTCGTCATTATGGCGCCGAAGATGATGTCATCGACGAAGACAGATGCCAAACGGGCTTACTCATTATCCTTTACCTCGCTATATTTGCTTTGGGCACGAT
>JBAQLW010000043.1:0-3187 GCA_049302175.1 Rectinemataceae bacterium | reverse complement strand
CTGGGAATCCAATCCGAGGCCTCTGCCCGAAGGACGGTCGTCGGCCGCATGGGCAGTGCATGACGGATGGATCTTCCTTGTCGGAGGGGTTGTCGGCGCCGGGGCGACTTCAGGCGGGGCGGTTTCGACTGGCGCGACGGATTCCATCATCCGCGCGCTGATCTATCAGGACGGCCAGGTAGGGCAGTGGTACACGAGCGCTGAAACCTTGCCCGAAGCGCTCTGGGGCGCAAGCGCGGCCGAGATGGACGGGCGGCTCTATGTCGCGGGCGGGGCCGACGCGCAGGGCGTCAAAGCAGGCATGGTATCCTTTGCCTTCGGAGCCTACGGCGCACTTTCCGACCGGCGGATCGAAGCCGATCTGCCCCTGGCCCTCCAGAAGCCCATCCTCCTCGCCGACCGCGGCGATCTCGTGCTCGCGGGCGGTTTCTCGGGCGAATCCTGGTCGTCGAAGGTATATCGTTGCCATGATGGCGTGTGGACGGATACAGGGCATGAATCCATGGCCGAAGGGCCATTTTTCGGCCAGACGGGCGGTTCCCTCCTCTATCAGCGATCCCTCGGCACCGACGCCACCGGGATCGGGCGACTGGATGGGCTGGATCTGGCCCCCGAGGCTCCCACGCTGCTGCCTGGTTCAGGCATGGTCCCCGGAGGCAGTCCCGTCCTCGTCGGCAAGGTGCCTGGCGCGACAATACGATACAGGACCGATGGAATGGCTCCTTCGGCGGGCGATCCTTCCTGGCAGGGCACGCTGGAAACCCCGTTCAGGATTACTTCGACCGGCCTTCCCTCCATGGAATTGTCGCTTGCCGCCTTCGGATCCGACGGCTCCGTTTCTCCCTTCACGCGCCGCGAGTATCGGCTTCGCCCGGGCAGCCTTTTCATCGTCACCGAGGGTACCATTCCCCTCCATGACGCGGGCTTTTCCAGCCTGGACGGCTATGTCATGCAGGAGGCGGGAGCGGACGGGACGGCGCCGACTGCCGCAAGCTCCCTGTGGTATCGGATGAGGATAAGCCAGCCAGGAGCGTATCGGCTTGTATGGGCTGACGTCGATCAAAACCCCGGCTATTCCGCGAGGATTATGCTGTCCGTCTACGAGGCCGATATCTATACCGAGGTTCCGGACCGGAACGGGATTCCCGCGCTGGACCGGAGGAACGGGACGGCAGCCCCCCTTCGCTTTTTCCTCGGCGCCGGCGACTATTACATCCGCATCAGCGATATTGACGACCTGAAAGGCCGGAGTTTCGGGCTCTCGCTCTTGAAGGAATGATACGTAGTCAAGGCAACTAATAAGCCCTGTGGCTCCCCTGTGCTTGTTTATTTTCCCTAGTCGCCTTGACAATGTAAACAATATTTATCATAATTACATAATAAGCGCGGAATGTTAAATAATATGTACAGAGGTGGTCGTGGAATCGATCGATGTACGAGCCGATGGGAAAACCGCAGGAACAATTCACCGTAGCGGCGAGATCTGCTCTTTCAACTATCACCCGAATTCGGGATCCACTCCCTGGGTATCCCTCGTCATGCCTTATCGCCCGCGAAGCTGGAACTGGCAGGGAGGCTTGCATCCGATATTCGAGATGAACCTTCCCGAAGGCTACCTTTTCGAGCTGCTTAAACAGCTCGTTCTCAAGGAATACGGAACATCGGACGATTTTTCCATGCTCAGCCTCCTGTCGGGCAATATCGCAGGCAGGCTTCAGTACGAAAGCCCGCGATTCCATGCCTCCAACCGAGATCCCTCGCCCATCACCCTGGACGAGATACTGGTCTCCGGAGAAGATGACCTTTTCTCACATCTCTTGAGCATCTTCCTGGAAAGCTCCTTTGTGTCGGGCATACAGCCCAAGCTTCTCGCCCGACTTTTTGACAAATCCAGCGTCGCCATGAAAGACTACATCGTAAAAACCTGGCAGAACGAGTACCCGAGGCTCGCAGAAAATGAGTATTTCTGCATGAGCGCCGCCAGGAGAGCGGGCATAGAGGTTCCGCGATTCTACCTCTCCATCGACAAAAAACTCTTCATAGTCGAGCGTTTCGACCGCTCCACGGATGGAACCTGGAGTGGATTCGAGGAAATCTGCGTTCTGCAGGCCAAGAATAAAAAAGAAAAATACTCAGGCAGCTATGAACAAGTAGCGAAAACGATAGCGAGCTTCGCCTCGCCCGATCGTAAAAAAACCTCGCTCGCCCAGTTCTATAAAATCTTTGTCCTGTCTATCCTCCTGAGGAACGGCGATGCCCATCTCAAGAATTTCGGCATTCTCTATTCACCCGACAGGGAAGACCGCTATCTCGCGCCCTGCTATGATGTGGTGACCACCACAGCCTATGTCGTCAGGGACAAGCCGGCTTTGAGCTTTATGGGGCGTAAATTTTGGCCGGGCAGAAAGCAGTTGGTTGATTTCGGCGTTATGGAGTGCATGCTCGGCAGAAGCGAAGCCGAGGCGTTCTACGACGAATGCGCTCAGGCTGTCGCGCACACCGCCGAGGAACTGGAAGCCTATTGCACAACGGTACCGGAATTCGCCCCTATTGGCAAAAAAATGCTCGCTTCCTGGCAAAGCTCGAGGGATGAAGAGCCTAAAAAGGACATAGCCGATGAAATTCTATGAAATCGGACCGTCGATCAGGGAGCGGAGGAAGCAGCGCGGGCTCACTCAGGCCGAGCTGGCGCGCAAGGCCGGGATCTCCAGGGTGACCTTGAGCAAGCTGGAGAACGGAAAACTGGCCGGCATTTCCCTGCGCACCGTCCTCACCACCCTCGATCAGCTGAACCTCGAATTCGCCATGGTCGAACCGGGCGCCCTGCCCACCCTCGAAGAACTCGTCGAAAGGAAAAAATATGAATAGCACTTTAACACGACATGTCGCGGGAAGCTTCCTTGCCGCTTTTTTCGCCTTCGCGCTTGGCTTCGGTTTTGCCGGGGCGCCTCGGGTTGCCGCACAGCCCGCGACCGGGAGCAAGGCGGCGGCCTCGCCCCGCTCCCACCTCGCCGTGGAGCTGGGCCACCCTGTCTACGGCATCATAGAGGCGGCCGAGCTGCGGGGCGTCCTCTCGCGCCTGTCGTCAGTAAAGCCCTACACGAGGGCGCAGGTGGCCGAATTCCTCGCGATACTCCAGGGGCGGATGGAAGCCTTTTCGCCCGCCGAACGCGCCGAGATTTCCCTT
>JBAQLW010000042.1:0-1659 GCA_049302175.1 Rectinemataceae bacterium | reverse complement strand
GCAAGCCGCCTTTGTCCAAAAATCCGCCTGTTGTGCATAAGAAAGTGAAGGTATACTGAATCGGGCGGGTTCCGCCGCGTGCGGGAGCGCCTCGCAAGCACAAGAGGCATTTCGATGACAAGGTGGTTTTCGATTTCGGCTACTCGGCCTCGGGCGGCATGCTGCTGGCGGGCGCGGGAGCCCTGCTCGGCCCGCGCTTATGCGCTGAGCACTCATCGCCCCGCCCTCATCGCGTGGGCTTATCGCCTCGCGCCGTTCATGAAGCCTTTTTCTTTTTCCTGAACAGCCCCAGCAAATAGGCCACCGACATGACGGCGAAGGCGTAGAACATGATCGACAGGGGCGAGGTGAAAAGCACCGTCCAGTCACCGTGGGATATGATCAGCGCCCTTCCCAGCTCCTGCTCGGCGATCGGCCCCAGGATGAGCCCCAGAATCACCGACGGCGCGGAGAAGCCGTACTTCTTCATGAAGTAACCGACAACGCCGAAGATGAGCGCGAGCATGACGTCATAGGCGCTGTTGCCCAGGGAGTAGGCGCCCAACAGGCAGAGGCAGAGAATGATGGGATAGAGTATACCGAGGGGAACCTTGAGAATCAGGTTCGAGGCGCGGATGCCCAGATAGCCCAATCCCAGCATGAGAAACTGAGCAATCAGGAATCCCACGAAGAGGTTGTTCACGATCTGGGGCGACTGCGTGAAGAGAAGCGGTCCGGGCTGTACCCCGATGATCATCAAAGCCCCCAGCATGACGGAGGTGACGACGTCGCCCGGAATGCCCATCGTGATGAGGGGGATCATCGCTCCGCCCGTCGTGGCGTTGTTCGCCGCCTCGGGCGCCGCTATGCCCGCCAGGTTGCCCTTGCCGAAGGAATCAGGGTCCTTCGAAAAGCGCCTGGTCTCGTTGTATGCCATGAAGGAGGCTATCGAACCGCCCGTCGCGGGGATGATTCCTATGATGGTTCCGAGGAGGGACGAACCGAGGATGACCTTCCAGAGCCCCTTCAGCTCCTTGCCCCTGGGCATGATTTCCCCGATCTTGTGCTTTTTCGAAACCCGCGGGATCTTGCCGTCATTGAAGAGTTCCACCTGCAGCAGCACCTCGGAGATGGCGAAAAGACCTATCAGCACGGGCATCATGGAAAAGCCCGTGAGCAGGCGGATTATGCCGAAGGTGAAGCGCTCGGTGCCCAGGGTGGGGTTGAGGCCTACCATCGACAGCAGAAGGCCGAAAAAGCCCGAGAGGAGGCCTTTCGTCAGGGAGGCCGAGGACACGCTCGCCATGATGGTGAGGCCGAAGATCATGAGGGCGAAGTATTCGGAAGGGCCGAATTTCAGCGCGATCTTGGCCAGTTCAGGCGCTAGAAAAATGAGGCAGAGGGTGGATATGATGCCGCCGGTCGTGGAGGCGACCAGGGCCACGCCCAAGGCCTTCCCGGCCTGGCCCTTTTTCGTGAGCGGATAGCCGTCCAGGACGGTGGCGGCGGCCGAGGGCGTTCCCGGCGTCGAGATGAGGACGGCGGCGATGGAACCGCCGAACATCGACCCGCAGAAGAGACCGCTCATCATGATGAGGGCTGCCGAAGGGTCGATATAGATGAGGAAGGGGAGCATCAATATGATGCCCGTGGATCCGGAAAGTCCCGGGATAGCCCCCA
>JBAQLW010000041.1:0-3514 GCA_049302175.1 Rectinemataceae bacterium | reverse complement strand
GCATGGGCATGGGCATGGGCATGGGGAAACGCGACTTGATCTGTCGGCCGCCAAGAAAAAACTCGCCACCGATTTCGAGAGGGGAGTCGATACCTGGGATTTCACCAATTCGTTCTCGCCTATGCTTCATTCCGTCTATCCCGTCTACTTCCTCCTGGAAGCGATGATGAAAGAAGCTGGTGCTTGTTTTGTTTCGATCACGGGTTCAGGCTCCTGTCTGTATGGCGTATTCAGAACGATGACGGAGGCCTGCGAGGCGGAAGAAAAGCTCAAGGGCTTGTTGCTGCGCCAAAATGCCTCAAAAACCTTATATGGCATGGCATTGCACGCAATGAAACCGCTTGAAACAAGTCTGTTACTAGGCTAAGATCAGTCAATGTGACTGCGTACACAAAAGGAGTGTCCTTACTATGGAAATTACGGACATCCGAATCCGCAAAGTTCCGACTGAGGGGAAGTTGAAGGCCTATGTCACCGTGACCTTCGATGAATGCTTCGTGGTGCACAATGTGAAGATCATCGAGGGGAAGAATGGCATCTTCATCGCCATGCCCAGCAGAAGGACGAACACTGGGGAGTACAAGGATATTGCGCATCCCATCTGTCCGGATTTCAGAACGCGTCTACAGGAGAAAATCCTGACAGCCTACGCTTCGGACGCTGGAGTCGACGAGACTTTACCGCAATTCGATTGATCGATCGTACCGGGCGCTGAAACGGAAACTCACGATTTGGGACGTCGGCAAGCGGTAAGCCCCCGGGTTTTGGTCCCGGTATTCGCAGGTTCGAATCCTGCCGTCCCAGTACGGCCAGAAAGGCCAAATGTGTAAGGAGCGTTGAGATGGAACACTTCGTAATTCAGGCATTCAATAGAGAGAAGACGAACAAGGGCCGGCTTGGCCAGTTCAGGGCTGAAGGCAGGATTCCCGCTGTGGTATACGGAGGCGGCAAACAGGCTGCCAACCTCCTTGTCAATGAACAGGAATATGAAAAGGCCCTCAAGAGCATCACCGAGAGTACGATCATCACGCTCGACGTGGAAGGCAAGAAGATCAACGCCTTCGTGAAGGCACATCAGCGCCACGCCGTGGACAAGAATATTCTTCATATAGATTTTCTTGAAGTTCAGGAAGGCAAGAAGCTGCATGCCAGTGTCAGGATCATCCTCAAGGGCACGCCCAAAGGCGTTATCGAAGGCGGTATCCTTGAGAATCCCGCTCACGATATCGAAGTCGAATGCGATCCTTC
This sequence comes from Rectinemataceae bacterium, assembly GCA_049302175.1. Taxonomy (GTDB): domain Bacteria; phylum Spirochaetota; class Spirochaetia; order Treponematales; family Rectinemataceae; genus CAYXUF01. The sequence goes on along the minus strand of JBAQLW010000041.1, from coordinate 2,266 downwards.
CGTTCTTCCCGAGAGGATCGAGATCGATGTTTCCGACCTCGGCGTCAACCATGCCTTCCATGTCCGCGATTTGGCGGAGATGAAGGATGTCAAGGTTCTCACGAACCCGGACACGGTGATCGCTATAGTGAAGTACGCACGCGAGGAAGTTGTGGAGAAGCCGGCCGAGGAAGCGGCCGCGGAACCCATCGCTGGAGCCGCTCCTGCGGGCGATGCGGCAGCGGCAGCCCCCGCCGCCGCTACGGAGGCGAAGGCGAAGGCCTGATCCTGGATTGCCCCTGTGCACGACAGATACAGTTTTGCGGGACCTCCTGCAAAACTGTATTTTTTTTTTGAAGAACTAGCCCAATCGCTGAATATCGTGAAATCATAAGGTCGGGACATTGAAGAAGATGAAGGAGAAAAGCATCGGGGCTGTCGAACGTCATGTCGAAGCCTTTTTCTCGAGGCACCCATCCATGAGAGGGCGAAAGCTTATCGTCGCTTATTCGGGCGGCATGGATTCATCCACGCTTTTGACAATCCTCGCTGAAACAAGGATCTGTCCTTTGCGTGCCGTCCATGTCGTGCACAACTTGAGGCCGGCCGAAGAGTTGACAATCGAAAGGAATGCCATCATCGCTCGGTGCAGAGAGCTCGAGCTGCCTTTGACTATCGCGACCATACGACCTGGAACCATAGAGATGCTGGCCAGGCGAAAAAAAATAGGCACCGAGGCCGCCGCCCGTGAAATACGCTACGGGGTACTGCGGCGATGCGCAATACGGTTCGGTTTCGACGCCATCTGCACGGCGCACAACGCCGACGACCAGCTTGAAACCCTGCTAAGCCGGTTTCTCTCCTCGTCAAGCATCGATGGCCTTGTCGGCATCGCGCCCCTGCGGTCCATCGGCGACGGCATAAGCCTGCTGAGGCCTCTTCTGCAGGTACCGCGTTCGGCAATTGAACGATATGCCGATTCCCGGATGCTGCGGTTTTCCACCGATTCAAGCAATCTCTCTGTCGATTACCGGCGAAACCGGATAAGGCAAAGAATCTGCCCTGTTCTTGACAGGGAATTCCCTGGCTGGAGAAAAGGCCTCTTCGGGACATCGTCGAAACTCATGGCCGATAAGGTTGCCCTCGATTCCGTTTTGAAGAAGGCCCTTGGAAAATGCAGCTTCGAGACGGAAACGGCGAAGGCTTCAATGCCCTTGGAAGTCTTTGACGAACTTCCCGGATCCATCAGAGTGAAAATATTGGCCCGCTGGATCTCGAACATCTCCGGCGGGGGCCGTCTGTCCTATAAAGCCCTTGGATCGGCGCTCGATGCGATAGCCGGGGGAGCGCCTGGCGTCGATATCCTCGGCGCGAGACTCAGGCGTCGTGAAGATGTGCTGGAAATCCTGCCCATACTTGATTTTCGTCGCGAAGACGGGTATTTTTTCGTGATACCTTCAGAGGGCGTGTATAAAGCCGGACCAATCGAGATTTCCCTTTCATGGTATAAAAACCCGGGCGAGGGTGAAGATAAGGCGCCTGAGCCGAATGGGAGTCTCTTTGAGGGATCTTTCAGCTTCCCCCTGAGGCTGCGGACGAGAAGAGCGGGTGACATGATAAAGACAGCTGGCGTGATGAAACGACTGGACGATATCATGAAAACCTGGCATATAGACAGTAGCTTGCGAAACAGCGCTCTCGTCGTCGAGGACGGAGAGGGGATCGTCGCGCTGCTCCTGTCTTCCATCGATCCGTCTTATCGGGAATTCGAAAAATTCAGGGACTATGCGGGACCTAAGAATGGCCGCAGGCTGTCCATATGCATAAAAGGAGCATGAAACTCGATGCCTGACGATAACAAGAATGATGAGACCCCCAAGCGTCCCGAACTCCCCAAGGGCATACCCCCCAAGGCCAACAGGGCTGCTTTCGCCGTCTTTCTTTCACTCGCTGTTCTATTTGCCACGTTCTTCCTGTTCAATGACAATACGCAGACCAACGAGATTCCATATTCAGCCTTCCTTTCCTACCTTGACCTGGGCGAAGTGGATTCAGTCCAGATCGTCGACCAGAAGAGGATCGACGGTCTCCTCAAGTCGGCGGACGGTACCCAGGTGGCATTCAGGACGGCCATCCCCTATGTGGATCTTGAGCTTCTCTCCCGGCTGAAGGTAAAAGGCGTAAAGGTATCGGGAGCCGTCGGCAGCTCCAGCCCCTTGCAGATTCTCTTCGAACTGGCGCCATGGTTTTTCGGTTTCTTCCTTATATGGATAATGATGAGACAGAT
>JBAQLW010000040.1:0-10109 GCA_049302175.1 Rectinemataceae bacterium | reverse complement strand
CTCCATCCTCACGGTCTCCGATCATCTCGTCACGGGCGAGATGACAAGCTCGGCGGAAAGGCAGACCAGTTTCAAGGGGATGGTGGAGACGGCGCTCAAGGGCATTATCCGCTAGACTTCATCCTTGTTATCTTCCCCGGGGGCTTCATCCCCGGCGGTGGGGCGCATGGCTTCCTCGGCGTTTCGACGCGTTCCGGCCTCGGCGACGATGCCCGACAGCGTTTTTTCCATGTCGCTGAGCCAGGCATCGAGCTGTCCGAAAGCCTGAGTCTTCCTTTCCGACAGGTCGGAGAGGAGCTGGTCCTCGAATCCTTCGAGCTTTTCCCCGGCGTTTTCGTACGCCTCCGTCTTGAGGGTTTCGATATCCTTGCCCAGTCTGACCAGCGAAAGGCCTAGTGCCGAGGTTTCGGCCTTGAAGTCTGCCTCGAAACGGCTGCGGTGATCCTCGAAGGCCTGACCGAAGGCGGCGAACTCTTCCTCAATCCTTGTCTTCGTCGAATCCATCGAGGTTTTGAGCGAGCCTTCAAGCGTTGCGAGTTCGGCGAGGGTCGCTTCCATGTCCTGACGGGCTTTTGCGGCCGTATCGCTGAACTCGGCTTCCTTTTCGCCCGCCCTTTTCGCCGACGACTCCAAAAGCCCGGCGATTTCGGTCGCCTTTCTCGCGAAGATGTCCTCGGCCTCGCCGAGCTTGGCCTTGATGTCGGCGAGCATGTCCTGGGCTTCGTCGCGCCATTTCCCCTTGAAGGCTTCGATCGCGGATCGCAGTTCGCCGATGTCGCGTGCCGTATCCTGACCGAGCTGGGCGAGCTGTCTGGCAGAGGAGGAACTCAGCTCCTCGAGCCGGGAAGCGAAAGAGACGGTGAGGGAAGCGAATGCCTCGTCGTCCACGGAAGAGGCCCGCGCCCTGGCAGCCTCGAGGGCTTTTCCGAATTCTTCGTCCACGAGGGCGCGGGCCGACTGGGCTTGGGCGAAGGCAGCCATGGCTTCATCGCGCACGCTGTTGAGCTCGGTAGCCGTGGACGCGAGTCCGTCCTGCAGCTCGTTGAGGATATCGTCGCGGAACGTTTCTATAGTGCGCTGGGCTTCCTGGGCGAAGCTTTCGCGGAGAAGGGGCAGTTCGCGCTCTATCGCTGTGAGGCTCTTCTTCGCCAGCTCGAGCTTGCGGTTAACGCCCTCGGCAAAGGTTTCGTCGTTATGTATACGGGCGAGATTCTCGTCCACGCGGGCTGTCATCTCCATGAGCTTGGCGAGGACTTCGTCGTATTCCTTGAATCGATCGGCTATGGCGCCTATGGCCTCCGCCTTCTCGGTGACAGCCGACTGTGCGGCTTGGAGCTTTTCTAGGGCTATTTTGGCGGCCTTCTGCTGGACGTCGAGATCGATTCCATAGTGCTTCAGTTCCTCCGATCGGGCGCCCACATAGTCGTCAAGGCCGTTCTGGAGCTTGTCGGCGAGGCGCTTCACCTTCTCGAGAGATCTGTTGTTCGCGGTGAGCCGATGATAGATGACGAAGAACACAAGGACCACGGCGAGGGTTATCAGCGATGTGCCGAGCGAAAAAAGCATCAGATTCTCCTGAATGATGATTACAATTAAATGAAGTATAAAGTATATCATTTCGATGTGAAAGGGTACCGAAGATCATTGCGGACTGTTCTCTTCCTTGGCTTGCTCTTCGCCGGGCTGCCGGCCACAGCGCAGCCCGCCGCCGGCAGTGCAGCCCAACCCGCCTTCGGTGCCGAGGTGGCTATAGCCTCTCCTTCCAGTATCGCTCCGGGCGATCCTCTGCTCTGCTGGATTTTGAGCGGCCGCGAGGCTATAGGGGCGAAAGCTACCCTCACGGACGCTTCGGGCAGAAGGATTGCAGGGGCAGAATCATTCTATATGCCTCCGCAAGGGGAAGGCTTCCTCTACGGCTTTCTCGTCCCCGTCCCCATAAAAGCCCCAACCGGCCCCGCGCATCTGTTGATATCGCTGGGCCACGATGACGGCCGCTCCGAATACGAGGCGGAAATCCTCATCGAAAGCAAAAAATTCATGAAGGAAGACATCCCTCTCGACAAGGCCAACACGGCGCTGCGCACCCAGCCAGATCCCGCGAAGACGGCCGAAACCAATGCCTTCGCGGCGATCTTTCAGGCCAGGGATCCCACCGCCATTTTCGCGGCGGGCCCCATGGTGAAGCCTCTAGCCGTACCCTGGCGCGAGACGGCAGGATTCGCCGACGAACGCCGCTACCTTTACGACGGCGGCGGCAGCGACTCGATCCTCCACGGAGGCATCGATCTGGGAGCCAAGGAAGGCAGCGATGTATTCGCCTGTGCCGCGGGCAGGGTTGTCTTCGCCGGCCGGCGGATCGTGACGGGCAATACCATAGTCATTGAGCACCTGCCGGGTCTCTTTTCCCTGTACATGCACCTTTCCTCGATCGGCGTAGCCGAGGGCCAGGAGATCGACCAAGGGAGGGTCATCGGGCGTGTCGGCTCGACGGGCCTTTCAACGGGTCCCCACCTTCACTGGGAAATGCGCATCGGTTCCGTTTCCGTGAATCCCTACTACTGGCTCTCGCAGCCCCTCCTCGCGCCCCCTTCGCGCCAAGCCTCTCCACTTGACAAAGCCGTCAATTCCAGTAAAATCAAGCCTCCGGCAGAAGGGAGGTGATTACTATCCGGCAAATCATAGTTGAAGACGGCGAGCCCTTGGAAAAAGCCATCAAGCGCTTCAAGCGCATGGTCGAGAAAGAGGGCATCATCCGCGAATGGAAAAAGAGGGAATACTTTGAAAAGCCTTCCACCATCAAAAACCGCAAACAGAAGGCCCTCACCCGCAAGCTGATGAAGAAAACCAGAAAAACCCACGATTCCAAGGGCGGATACTGAAGATCACTCACCGATAGCCGCGATGCCATCGGTCCGGAGCGGGAGCTTTCTCCCGCCTGATAACGCAGGAAACCAAAGGCCGTCCACTGGACGGTCTTTTTTTCTTACTCCGAAGGATGGTGCCATAATGAAGAGAGACGAAAAAAGCCGAAGGCAATGGGTGACTCAGATTGTGATAGCCTTTGTCCTGGCCTCGGCCATGGCTGTTTCGTGTTCGGCGCAGTCGGCAAAAAAAGACGATCCCAACAAGCCCAATCCCACCCTCAAGACGGTTACCCTCACGGCTGGCGGGGTGAAGGTAGTGGCTGAAGTGGCGGCCACGGAACTGGAGCGGAACCGCGGCCTCATGTTCAGGAAAAAGCTCGAGGACGGCAAGGGCATGCTCTTCGTCTTCGAGGCCGACCAGAGAGTAGCCTTCTGGATGAAGAATACATCGCTGCCGCTTTCGCTCGCCTATATTGGCTCCGATGGTCTCATCCTCCAGATACTCGACCTTCAGCCTTTTTCGGAGCAAGCCCGGCCTTCCGAGCGGAGCGTTCGCTATGCCCTCGAAGTGCCCCAGGGCTGGTTCTCCAGGGTAGGGCTGAAGGTAGGTGACAGATTCGAGATTCCTCCGCTCACCTGAGGTTTCCCGCCGGCGCCGCTTTGACGAAATGCCGCGGAAGCGTGTATTTTATATGAAAATATCCCGATGGAGTGAATGCGATGCTTGAGGTAGTGACATACGGAGATCCCGTTCTCGAAAAAAAGGCTGAGCCCGTCACCGAATTCGACGAGGAACTCGTCCTGCTCTGCGCCCAGATGTTTGAAGCCCTCAAGAGGGACCACGGGATCGGCCTGGCCGCTCCCCAGGTGAGCGTTTCAAAACGCGTCTTCATCACCGATGTCGACGAGGACAGGAAAAGGGTCTTCGTCAATCCCGAAATCGTGATGACAAGCCCCGATCTCGTCGAATATGAAGAGGGCTGCCTTTCCTTCCCCGGCCTCTATTTCATGGTCAAGCGTTCCGCGAGCCTGCGCGTCCAGGCCTTCAATGAAAAAGGCAAACCCTTCACTGTCGAGGCCGATGGCCTGCTGGCCCGGGTTATCCTCCACGAATATGACCATCTCGAAGGCAAACTCTTCATCGAGCGCATAACGCCCCTCCGCCGCGAGAGAGCCCTGCTTCACTATAGGCGAATGGTGAAGATGTGAAAATCTTGTTCGCGGGAAGCCCCGATATAGCCGTGCCCACGCTTCTGGCTGTCGCGGAACGGCACAGGGTTGTCGGCATACTCACCAATCCCGAGTCGGCTGCTGGCAGGGGGAGGGGAATTCTGCCCACGGCCGTCGCGCGGGCTGCTCGCGAGCATCTTGGTCCAGAGCTTCCCATCCTCGCTTTTGAAAGACTCGATGGAGCCGCGAGGGAGGCTGTCGCGGCCCTCGAGCCCGACATCCTCGTGGTCTTCGCCTACGGCAGAATCTTCGGCCCCAAGTTCCTAGCCCTCTTTCCCAGGGGCGGAATAAACATCCATCCCAGCCTCCTGCCCCGGCACAGAGGCTCCTCGCCGATACAGCAGGCTATCCTCGACAGGGACGAGGAAACGGGGGTTTCCATACAGCGCATCGCCCTGGAGATGGATTCGGGCGCCATCCTCGCCGCGGAAAAAATCGCTCTCGAAGGGAGGGAGACCGCTGGAAGCCTCTCGGGACGCTGCGCCGCTTTGGGAGCCAGCCTCGCCGCCTCTGTCCTGAACGCCATGGAATCTGGACAGGCTTCGGCTTTTCCGCAGGTTGGCGTTCCCAGCTATTGCAGGAAGATTGCCAAGGAGGATGGCCTCATCGACTGGGGCCTGCCCTGTCTCGAAATAGACGCCCGCGTACGGGCATTCGACCCCTGGCCCGGAACCTACAGCTACCTCGGAGGCCAGCGCCTCAACATTCATGAAACCCAGCCCTGCGTCGAGATGGAGGCTGGGGCCTCGCCCGAATACGGGGCGTTGCTCAATGCGCCCGCAGGCACTATAATCGGGTTGGACAAGGCTCGGGGCATCATCGTGAAGACGGGGGATGGCCTCATCGCTCTACGGAAACTCCAGTTTGAGGCACGCAGGGTTTTGCCCTACAGGGATTTCGCCAACGGCATGCGCAGTCTGGAAGGCCTTCGGTTCGAATCCTCTCCCTGACAGGGCGAGGATGGGCCCCTGAGCTTTTCGTCGGCCACCGGAACCGGCCAAGGATATTTTTGCCATATGGAAAAGACCGATACCAGAAAAAAGCGCAGGCTCCCGCGTTTCGACTTCAGCACATGGACCAGGGAACAGAAAAGAACCTTCGCGCTCTTCGCCGCACTCCTCTGCGTCCTGCTGCTCGCCGTCGCCATCATCACCTTCTTCGCCGTCCTCAAGGGGAATGAAAAAGTGATGGTACCCGACGTGCGGAAAATGGAACTGGCCGACGCCCTCGTAAAGCTTCAGGAAAGGGAACTCTACCCCAGGCTTTCGCTCCGCTTCACCGACAATCCTCTCGACAAGAACACCATCCTCGAGCAATCGCCCGAGCCCGGCAGCATCGTCAAGGCGGGAAGAAGGATTAAGATCACCGTCAGCAAGGGTGCCGTTCTCGACAAGATCGAAAACTATGTAGGACAGGACCTCGAAACCGTAAAGCTCCAGCTCCAGACCCTCTTCGCGGCCTCGAAAGCCCTTGTTACCGTGAGGGAGCCGGCACTCTACCGATTCGACGAATCGGCCGCCGGCACCATTCTCGAGCAGAAGCCCCTTCCCGGGGAGCAGATCTCGGGACCGACCCTCCTCGAATTCGTCGTCAGCAAAGGGCCCGAGAGCCTCAAGGCCCAGGTTCCCGCCTTTATCGGCAAGTCGCTGGCTGAAGCCGTCGACGCTGCCGAGGCTTCGGCTTTCATCGTCGATTTTTCCATGCGCCAGGCGAAGAGCGGGGAAGCTCAGGGAAAGGTTGTCGACCAGAAGCCCGAGGCCGATGTCGGGGCCAAGGTGAGCGAGAGAATAAAAGTTGTTCTCACCTCGCCCGCCCCTGCCTCCGATACGATCAATGGAATTTACGTCTACAATCTGCCCATCTATCCCTATCCCGTGCCTGTAAAGCTCGAAGCGATAAGGCCTGACGGAAAGCGTGTCCTCCTCGCCTCGCTCAAGCATCCGGGCGGGGATTTCAGCCTGCCCTTCTCCCTCCCCGTCGGGAGCAGTTTTGTGCTCTCCGTTCTCGACCGCGAGATAGCGCGGACGGAGGTAATGCAGCCATGAGCGAACAGGATAAAGACCGGGAACTGCCGATCGAAATCGTCCACCTCTATGTCTACGACATTGGTCGCGCCGTCGATCTTAAGAAGGCCGCCTCGCTCATACCTGCCTACCCCGACATCGGCTTCGGCAAGCGCAGGGACACGCCTTCCTCCCTCACCCTGCCCAAGCCCCTCGTTCTCACGCTGAATACCGACGAATGCGACGGAGCCTGCTTCGACAAGTTCACCGCCGTGGCGAAAATCTATGACGATGGCGCCCTCACCCTCGTGGTTCGATTCAGAACCAACTCCACCTTCGCCAGCCTCGCCGCGAAATCAAACCTGCCCGTGAGCGACGCGAACGGCGCCGATTCGGTGGAAAAATTCGCCGACTCGAGCTTCCAGATGGTGGTGAACGCCATCAAGGACGCGGTGACCGGCTTGAAGGAAAACTGGGTATTCGACAAGGAAACCTATACCGCCTTCTGCGTGCTGGAATGCCCCGGCGGAAGCCCGGAAGCCTTTCTGAACCAGAACAGGGACCTGGCCGCCGCCCTCCTCGCCGGCGAGGAGCCCGGCGTGCTCCACGACAGCCAGGTCAGGCAGATACTGGAAAAGCCCATGAGCTATCGCAAGGATGATATAGCGATCTTCGATTTCGATCGTTGCATCATCATAGACCCCACGCGCGATTACGAGGATGTCCTCCTCATCGCCGAGCACGCCAACTACCGCCTCATCGAACTGCGAGCCCTGGACAGCCTTCTCGATCGCTGGCTGGATGAGGCCGAGAAGGACATCCGCAAGATTTACCTGACAGGGGGCAAGGTAAGGCCAGGTCAACGGTCGGTGAAGCTCAAGCTGGGGAGGCTGCAGACCCTCCGCTTCGACGCCCTCTTCACCCTGGAAAATCTCGACAATTCATCGAAGATCATCGGCGACTACTTCCTTGGTCTCATCTACGAGCGCCTCTGCGCCATATTCAACACCGACAGCTGGAAACTTTCCGTTGGGAAGCGACTAGATGCCCTTCAGAATGTCTATGAACTTCTCAAGAGCGACACCGCGGAAAGAAGGATGCTCACCCTCGAGATCGTCTTCATCGTCGTGTGCATCGTCCTGCCTCTCATTCAGATAGTCCAGGTGATGGTAGCGAGTTGAATAAGGGGAGAAAAACGGTGCGCAGAATCCTTCCACTATCTTCGGGCTGGTTGTTCCGCGACACTCCTATGGACGCCTCCTGGCTCGAGCCTGCCGCGAAGACGGAGCTTGTCCATGAATGACGAAGCCCCCGATCTGGGCGACCTTTACATCGCCCTCGACACGGTGGAAGCCGCTCTCGCGACCGGCATGAAGCGGGGAGAGTCCTCGGGCGAACTTCTCGAAAGGCTGAGGACGATCAGCATTACTCGGGCAGAGACCAGCGCGATGACAGCGCCGGCGCCGCAAGCTGCCGCCATGCCGACGCCGACCCTTGCCGCCCTGCAGGCCAAGGCCAATGCCTGCACGGCCTGCCCCCTCGCTTCCGGCCGGAAAAATGTCGTTTTTGGCCAGGGCGTAGCCGCGCCCGCTGTCCTCGTCGTGGGCGAAGGCCCGGGCGCAGAGGAAGACAGGCAAGGACAGCCCTTTGTCGGCGCCTCCGGCCAGCTTCTCGACAGAATGCTCGCCTCCATCGGCCTTTCGAGGAACGAAAACTGCTATATCGCCAACGTCGTCAAATGCCGGCCGCCCAACAACAGGGAGCCCGCGCCCGACGAAAGGGCCGCCTGCATGCCCTTTCTGCGCGAACAGATAGGCTTCCTCGCGCCCAGAGCCATCCTCTGCGCGGGAAGGACAGCCGCCCAGGCCCTCCTCGCCACGACGGAAGGCATCAACCGCCTCAGGAACAGGGCTCTCGACTATAACGGCATTCCAGTAGTGGCTACCTTCCACCCTTCAGCCCTCCTTAGGGATGAAACCCTGAAGCGCTCCGCTTGGGAGGATCTGAAACGTCTCCGCGACCTCCTTGCCGACAGCCCCGACCGCGATGACTGACGAAACAGGCGCCTACGCGCGCATCGCCTTTCCCCTGCCCATCGAGGATACTTACTGGTATCGCAACGATGCCGGGAAGCCGGCGAGGCTGGGCTGCCGCGCCGAGGCGCCCTTCGGCCGCCGCAGCCTCGCCGGCTTCGTCGTCGAGACAGCCGAAACCTGCTCCCTCGATCCAGCCCTCCTCAAGCCGATAAAACGGGCAGTCGACACCGAAGCCATATTCGCTGAACCAACAATAAAACTGGCTGAATGGGTGGCTAAAATGTATTTCTGCTCGTTGGGCGAAGCCCTCGGCGCCATGTTGCCCACCGGGCGAAGGGAAAGCCTTCAGTCCTATGCAGAAATCGAGGATTTCCAGATAGGCGACAAGCCTCTTCCCCTCACCTTTGAACAGGCCCATGCCCTCGACGGCATTCTCGCTTCCGATGCAGGCACCACCTACCTCTACGGCCCCACGGGCACGGGCAAGACGGAAGTCTTCCTCCAGGCAGCCGAGCGCACCCTGGCCTCGGGTCGCTCCGTCATCTACCTCGTGCCCGAGATAGCCCTCACCGGCCAGGTGATCCGCTCAGCCCGCCAGCGCTTCGGCGACGCATGCGCCGTCATCCACTCCCGCCTCACCCCCTCCCAAAAGCTCTCCGAGTGGCGCCGCATCCTGAAAGGAGAAGCCACCATGGTGATCGGCGCCCGCAGCGCCATCTTCGCCCCTGTCGTCGATCTTGGCCTCATCGTGATCGACGAGGAACACGAGGGCTCCTACAAAGCAGGTAACGCTCCCCGCTACCACGCCCGCCAGGTGGCCATGTACCGAGCCGGCCAGAAGAAAGCCAGGCTCATCCTCGGCAGCGCCACCCCCTCGGTGGAAGCCTGGCATTCCTGCGAGACCGGGGCTATGCGACGCGAAGTCCTCACCCAACGTCCCGCGGGGGGAGCCTTTCCCCACATCGAGCTCGTCGATATGCGCGCCGAAAAGGGCACCATCTCGGCCGCCCTCGCCCAAGCCCTCGCCGAAACAAAGGCCGAAGGGCGACAGTCCATACTTTTCCTCAATCGCCGCGGTTTCTCGCATTTTTTCGTCTGCTCCACCTGCGGGGCCGAGCTGAAGTGCAAGCATTGTTCTGTCTCCCTCACCTTCCACAAGGAGCAGAACCAGCTCATCTGCCACTATTGCGGCTACAGGACAAGCCCTCCCAAGGCCTGCCCCGAGTGCAGATCCCTCGATATCGGCTGGAAGGGTTTCGGCACTGAGCGGATCGAGGAAGACATCGCCGAAACCTTCCCCGACTGGAAGATCCGACGCCTCGACGCCGACACGACGACAAAAAAAGGCGTCCTTGAATCGATACTCGAGGAATTCCGCAGCGGGAAAATCGACCTCCTTCTTGGCACCCAGATGGTCGCCAAGGGCCTGAATTTCCCGGGTGTTAAAACCGTGGGCGTTGTCCTCGCCGACGCGGGCCTCAACCTGCCCGACTTCAGGGCAGCCGAGCGCGTCTTTTCCCTCATCGTTCAGGTGGCGGGGAGGGCGGGGCGCTACGACCCCGACGGACGGGTCTTCATCCAGACTTTCAGGCCGGAGAGCCCAGTCATCAGGCTCGCCGCCTCCCTCGACATGGCCTCCTTCTATGCCCATGAACTCGCCCTTCGCCAGGCGCAGGGCTTCCCGCCCTATGCCCGCATGGCCCGTGTCGTCATCCGCTCCCGCGACCGTGATCGATGCGTCGCCACCGCGAGGGAACTCGCCCGCAAGTGCCAGGCCCTCCTCCCGCCCGATGTCGAGGTCCTCGGCCCCGCCGAGTGCGCCCTGGGCATGATAGCCGGCAACCAGCGCTGGCAGATCCTCCTCCGCGCTTCCTCGCTGAAATCACTCCACGGCGCCGTGCGCATCCTCCTCGGGGATTATAAAACTCCCTCCTCCGTCCATCTGGAAATTGACATCGATCCGGTGCAGCTGCTCT
>JBAQLW010000039.1:0-3095 GCA_049302175.1 Rectinemataceae bacterium | reverse complement strand
GGGCGAGAATGTTCTCGTCCATACGCTCGCCGTCTTGATTGACCGCGAGGCGCAATCCGCGCCCCACTTCCTGCCGCTTGCGGACCTCGCTGCCGCTCTGTTTAAGGGTACAGATCTGGAACACATTCGGATTATCCCAGCCCTCGCGAAGCGCGGAATGGCTGTATATAAACCGCACCGGCTCACGCCGATCCAAGAGGCGCTCCTTGTCCTTCATGATGAGGTCGTAGGCATCCACATCATCGTAGGTGCGCTCCTTCCTGTCGCCAAGCCTGCTATCGATTATGCGACCGCTTTTCTTGTCGATGGAAAAGTATCCGGCATGAGTGTGTTCCGCTGATATGCCGGAAAGATACTTGGAGTAGCCTTCAGCATCTCCGAATGAAAGTTGCAGGCCGCGCACAATCCCCTTGTATTCTTCCTCGAACATCTCCGCGTAGGTACCGCCTTTCGCCTTGCCCTGCTCGTCGTACTGCTTGTACTTCGCCACCTCGTCGATAAAGAAGAGGGACAGCACCTTGATTCCCTTGGAGAAGAGCTGGCGCTCTCGCTCTATGTGCGAGAGAATGGTTTCCCTTATCTGGATGCGATGCAGCTGTTCGTCACTGACCGAGCCGATGACATCGCCTGAGAAAAGTTTTTTACCGTTGGTGAATTCCACCGAGGAATCGCGCCCGTCGATTCGCAGGACGGTGTAGCCGTCCTTGTATTCCGCAAGCTCTCCGGAATTGTCGAAGAGGTTGTACCCTTCGCCGACTATCCTCGAGACCTTCCGGATGCCCGTGGCGCCTCTTACTTCTAATTCGATGGTGGCCGTCGGGTTGCCCTTGGAAAGGTTTATGCCCTGCACGTACACATAGCCTTCGGTGGCGGTGCTTCCTGATACAGAAATACCCTTGACGGCTATCTTTTTGACGAGTTTTTTATTGTAGGCTTCGAGCGCGTCGAGGCGGTAGATCATGTTGTACACGCTTTCGGGACGGTGGGTGGCCGAATACCGGAGCGTAAAAAGCGGGGTGAATTCCTTCAGCTTTTCCTTGGTGGCCGCGCCCTCCACCGACTGGGGTTCGTCGATGATCAGGATAGGGTTCGTCTTCGCCAGGATGTCGATAGGCCGGCGGGAGCGGAACTCGTCCAACTTCATGGAGATGCGCCGGGCGTCCTTGCCCTTGGCGTTGAAGGCCTGGCTGTTGATGATCATCACATTGATCGCGCTGTCGGAAGCGAAGCGGTCGATCTCGGTGAGTTGGGAGGAATTGTAGATGAAATAGCGGATTTTCTTGCCGTAGTCCTCGGTGAAATGCTCTTCAGTGATCTGGAATGTCTTGTACACGCCTTCGCGTATGGCCACGCTGGGCACCACGATGATGAACTTGCTCCATCCAAAGCGCTTATTGAGCTCGTACATGGTCTTGATGTAGGTGTAGGTTTTCCCAACGCCGGTTTCCATCTCCACGGTGAGGTTATACCGGCCGTCCAGTTTTTCTGAGGGTTTGATCTGCCCAGCCCGCTGGATACCCTGAATATGCTCCAGGACCTTTTCATCCGAAAGCAAAATAGGCGCATTGTTGAACCCGGTGAATTTGTGGGTTTCGGGAAAAGCCAGCTGTTTTTCCTGAACAACGTTCTCCATTCCGGGATCTACCATATGAGTGCTTGTCTGGAAGGGCTGTCCCGCGAACACATCGCAGACAACGGTCGCCGCGTCCTTCTGAAAGCTCTGATGCCTGAATTGCAGCTTCATTCGGCACCGCCTTCGCCAATACCTTCCACAATTATGTCTTCCTGTTCGTAATAATAGGAGTAATCGATGCCTTTCATGAACATTTCGCGGTCATTGATTTTGTTCGTCAGGGCTGATTGTAGCAATGCTTTTATCGGCTCTGGGTCCGACACGCTTTTCTCCATGGCGCTCAGGTATTTTTTTTTATTGATCAAACTCCAATCTACGCACAAATTCAGTTTCTGTTTTAATAACAAGTCGAGCCAAATGCGGGTGCTTCTCCCGTTGCCCTCCATAAAGGGGTGGGCGATGTTCATCTCTACATACTTGTCCACGATTTCATCGAAAGTGCCTTCAGGCATTGCCTCGATTTTTTCCAGCGTTGCCTGAAGAAACCTTGCCGCGGCGAATTTAAAACCGCCCTTCGCTATGTTGTGCGTCCGTATTTGCCCGGCGAAATCATAGAGGCCACCGAATAAATAACCGTGTATTTGCTGCAATCCCTTTATAGTGCCAACTTCAATAGAATCGAGCAGGGAGCTGTCAAAAAGGGCATATGCCTTGGACTTGCTCCTTCCATCGATAGTTTCATCGCTGTTGGTAAACCATTCGATAAAACGGTTAGCCTGCTTGCTTGGAAAAACTTTTGCGAGCTTGATAATTCCGTCATAATCGAAGGTATCAGTCACATATTTCTTACCATCGGCGGCAGTCAATTTCAGTTGGTTAGCACGACTAACCAACTGACGATCCTCACTCTTTAGTTTCGCCTTTAGATATTTCCAATAATTTCGGTTCTTGGCGTAATCTTCTTCGCCCCGTAAAACGCCGACAATATCCAGTACAGAAAACCACCATTTGGATTTTTCGTCGTCCCAAATGGCTCGAACTTCTTTGTTGTCATAAAAGCGAATGGAGATTTTGCTCATTCTATGCCACCCTCGAGCAAGACCTTGCCCGCAGCGGTCAAGCGATATTTCTGCAATCTACTGTTCGGCTTGTCGGGCAAGGTTCTTTCGACCAATTCCGCGCTCATGAGCGGTTCAATCGTGCGCTTGAACGCGCGAGAATCACCCGAGAGCCCTATCGCAGCAAATATTTCTTTTCTTGAAAGGCTCTTACCCTTGAGCACTTGTAATACCGCACGTTGTGGATCGCTCAATTCGACTTGGTGCTTATCTTGGTGCTTTACTTGGTGCTTTTCCTGGAGCTTAATGCTGTCGAATAGCGCGGAAAGGGTAAACTCGATAAAGACACCTGAATCATTCGCGTTCCTTGCAGCCTCAATAGCCTGATAGTATTGCGGCCTGTTCTGGAACAAGATTGATTCCATGGGTATCCAGGCGAAAATAGAATTCCATGTGGCGAGCAC
>JBAQLW010000038.1:0-5211 GCA_049302175.1 Rectinemataceae bacterium | reverse complement strand
GCCAAGGCGGGATTATGAATATCGCGTCCGATATAGCTTCCTGGGTGGATGACGCATCATCCGAGTATGACGATATAGCCCGCGACATCTGGGAACATCCCGAAGTAGCCTTCCACGAGGAGCGCTCTTCGGCCATCTATGAAAAGCGCCTCGCTTCCAAGGGCTTTTCGGTGACCGAGTTCCCCGAGATGAAGCATTCCTTCGTCGCCGAACGCGGTTCGGGGGGACCCATCATCGCCTTCATGGGCGAATACGACGCGCTGCCTGGCATGTCCCAGGTCTGCGGCATCGAAAAGAAGCCCGCGAACGAGGGAGCCCCGGGGCACGCCTGCGGGCACAATCTTCTCGGGGCGGGCTCTCTCGCCGCCGCCGAGACTCTCGCCCACGTTCTCGAAGCGCGGGGCATTCCCGGCCGCGTCAGGTATTACGGCTGCCCGGCCGAGGAATCGCTCGGGCGCATTCCCATGGTGAAGGCCGGCCGCTTCAGCGACGCCGACGCCATCATGACCTGGCACGGCGCCGACGTGAACACGCCGCACCGCTATACCTCGAGCGCCAACCTGAGCCTCGTCTTTTCCTTCAAGGGCAGGGCGAGCCACGCCGGCATGGCCCCTCAGGCGGGAAGATCCGCCCTCGATGCCGCACAACTTTTCAACATATCCCTCGAATTCATGCGCGAGCACCTCAGCCCCGGCATCCTCCTGCATTACGTGATCAGCGACGGCGGCGACAGGCCCAATATCGTGCCGGCGCACGCCGCGACCTTCCTCTATGTCCGCGCCCCGACGGCCGATATCGTTCCCCTCGTCATGAAGCGCATAATGAAGGCGGCGCAGGGCGCGGCCCTCATGACGGAGACGAGTTTCACGTCGGAGATAAAGGCCGGAAAGTGCGATTACAGGCCGAACTATGCCATACAGGATCTTCTATACAGGGCGATGGGCAGCCTGCCTCTGCCCGTCCCCACGCCCGAGGAAATAGCCTTCGCGAAAAGCCTCCAGGCGACCGTGGAAAAGGACGACAGGAAGGCCACCCTCGCGCCGATCGGCGCCCCACTCGATCTATTGAAATCGCCCATCCATAGAACGTTGGGTGATTTCGGCGAAGGGAAAAGGATAGGCGGTTCCCTCGATACGGGCGATGTGTCATACGTCGTCCCGGTGGGACAGATGAACGCGGCCACCTGGCCTCTCGGCATCGGCGCCCACACCTGGCAGTCCTGCGCGGCCTCCGGATCGACCTGGGCTTTCAAGGCCATGCGCTGGGCGGGCGCCTGCATGGCGCTCGCGGGCTTCGGACTCGTCGCTGAGCCGGAAATCCTCGCCGCCGCCAAGGCCGAGTTCAAGGCGAACGCCCGGCCGTACCGATCGACGATGGATCTTTGACGGGGTCGGCCAACCTTGCGGCGATATCGGCGATGAAGGCCGAACAGTTGCCCTTTATCTTCATCATCTCCGCCATCGCTTCGTCCTGGTCGAAACCCGTCATCCTGCGCGCCTCTACGATCTGCCTGCCCTCCACGAAGACCGACTCGACGTTGTGCGGCCTCATCGCGTAGACGACCGTCGAATACCAGTCGTAGATCGGCTGCATGTTGAAATCGTTCAGGTCCACGATGATGAAGTCGGCCCGCTTGCCGGCTTCGAGCGATCCGATCCGGTCGGCCAGATGGAGCGCCTCGGCGCCGCCTAACGTGGCCGCGCGCAGGGCTTCCCTGGCGGTCAGTATCTCGCGCCTGCCTTCCCTCACCTTCTGCATTTTGGGGAAGAGACCCAGCACGCCCTCCATGTCCATGCCGTTTCCGGACAAAGGTCCGTCGGTGGCGAGACCCAGGGGGACGCCTGCCTTCATCAGGCGCCAGGCCGGGCAGATGAGGCGGCCCGATTTGGCGTTCGAGGCCGGGCAGTGGGCGACGCGCATGCCGCGCTTCGCCGCGAGCGCTACGTCCTCGTCGTCCACGTAGAGCATGTGGGCCGCGAGGAAACGCGGCGAGAGAAGTCCTTCTATCGAATCGAGATAGCGCAGCACCGAGCCGTGGCTCTCCGAAAACTGCTTGTTCTCGAAATCCATCTCGGCCACGTGGATCATGATGTCGGTGTCGAGGCGCTCGGCCTCGTCGCGCAGCAGTTCCAGGTGGGCGCGGTCCACGGTGTAGGGAGCGTGCGGGGCGAAGCAGGGATCGATGAGTCCGTCTCCCTTCCATTCGGCGATGAAGTCCTTCGCGTAGTCGATGCCGCCGTAGGCCTGGGCCGCGTCGGGCGCGGCCTGACCGAGGACGGTCTCCCCGAGGAGGGCGCGCATGCCCGCTTTTTTCGTCGCCTTGGCGACTTCATTCTCGAAATAGTACATGTCCGCGAAGGTGGTCGTGCCCGATCGCGCCATTTCGGTGAGGCAGTAGAGCGTCGACCAGTAGACGAGCTCCGCCCGCACGAGGTCGCGCTCGAGGGGGAAGAGGAAGCGGATCAGTCTGTCCTTGACGTCTTCGCAGGCGCCGCGGAAGGCCGACATGGGAACGTGGGTGTGGGTGTTGACGAAGCCGGGCATGAGAAGTTTGCCCGCGGCGTCGATGCGCCGCTTGGCCTGGATGGCCGCGCCCTCTTCGGCGGGGCCGACGGCGCTGATCCGGCCGTCGCGCACCGCGAGGTAGCCGGATTCGAAGATGCGCCACTCGGGATCCAGGCAGAGGATGACGGCGCCCTCGACGATGAAATCGGCGAGGGCGACCGGGGCAGTCTGGCCGCTCATACCGGCGTCGCTCCGCCCGCGTCCGAGCCCGTCATGACAGGTTTAAGCCCGCCTTTCGGCAGCTTGCCCTCGAAGAGCTTCTTCTTGCGGATGGCTTCGCGCTTGTCGCGGATGAGGGTCACGACGATGAAACCGAGGATGGTGACAAAGTAGGGAAGGGCCTGGATGAGCTCGGGAGGCAGACCGACGTTCTGCAGGTAGGTGGCCATGGCGTCGGTGAGGCCGAAGATCAGTGAGGCGAATATCGCACCGATGGCGGTTCCGCCCGCCACTACCTGGGCGGCGTTGGCCACGTAGCCGCGGCCCGCCGCGATTCCCGAGGTGAAGTTGGAGGTGTAGCCCATGCTGAGGAAACAGCCCGCTATGCCTGCGAGAACGCCCGAGACGATGAGGGTGAAGAACTTAATGCGGTCGGGGTCGATGCCCGCCGCCTTGGCGGCCTCGAGGTTCTCCCCTGTCGCCCGTATCCTTCGTCCTATCGTCGCCTTGTTCATTATGTAATGGATGACAAAGACGGCGGCCACGGCGAGCCAGAGAACGATATTCTGACCCGAGATGACCTTCCCGAGCCAGGGCACATTTTCGATGAAGGGAATCTTGATGAAAGGCAGTGTCTTGCTCGCCAGCGACGAGGAAATGCCCTTGTCTCCCGTGAGGGAGAAGAGGACGAACACCGTGCCGCCCGTGGAGAAGAGGTTGAGGGCGACGCCGCAGAGGACAGCATTGGCGTCGAGCTTGAGGGCGAAGAGACCAAGGATGAGGGCTATGACGACTGCCGACAGGATGCCTGCCAGGACGCCAAGCCAGGCTGAGCCCGTCGCGGCGCTGACGATCACGCCCGTGAGGGCCGCCCAGAGCATCGAGCCTTCGAGGGCCATGTTCTTGATGCCGGCCGCTTCCGTGATGACGGCGCCCAGCGTGACGAGAAGGATGGGCGCTGTAGAGCGGAGCACGATGAACCAGTAGTTGGAGGAGGTGAATACCGTGACGATGAATTCGATCATGCCTCGCCTCCCTGGGCTGCGGCGCTCCTCGCCGAAGAATCGGCGAGCAGGGCGTTCTTCCTGAGCCTGCGCGCCTTGAAATAGTTGAGAATCTTGTCCGAGGCGAGGATGAGGATGATGACCCCCTGGAGGAGGGTGATGAACTCGAAGGCCACGTCGCCGCGCCGCGACATGAAGTCGGCTCCCACCCTCAGGTAGGCGAGGAAGAGGGCGGAGAGGGGCACGAACTTGGGATTCTTGCGTGCGAGCATTGCCACGATGACGCCGTCCATCGCGTAGGAGGGATTCATCTGCCATATGAAGGCGCGGTAGAGGCCAGACATCTCTACGGCGCCGCCGAGCCCGCCAATGAAGCCGGCGACGAAGTGCGCGTAGAGGACGACGGTGGCGACGGGTATGCCCGCGTATGCCGCGAACTTGGGATTGGCGCCAGCCAGCCTGATCTCGAAGCCCCAGCGGGTCCGGAAGAGGAAGATCGATACCAGCACGACGAATACGGCAGCTATGATGAAGCCGGCGTGGAGCTGGGTGTTCTCGATGAGCTTGGGTATGTTGAAGCTTTTCTGGAAGGGCATCGATGCCATGATGGTCTGATCCCTGTCGCGCAGATAGTAGAGAATGATGAAGCTGCCGATGAAGTAGAAGATATAGTTGAACATCAGCGAGGAGACGAGTTCGTTGGCTCGCCACTTGATCTTGAGGATTGCGGGCAGCAGGCCTATGAGGCCGCCCACGAGCCCCGCGGCGATCATGGCTACGGCCGGATGGATGCCTGGCGGCAGGCTGAGCCTGACGCCTATGGCGGTTGCCACTATGGCGCCCATATAGAAGGAGGAATCGACGATGAGGCTCATGTACTTGAGTTTGTAGATAATGCACATCGCGAGGCCCGTGAAGGTGATGGGCACCATGGCTATCAGCAGATAGTAGAAGTTGTAGGTGCGCAGGACGGGGCCGAGAAGAAAATTCTTCGTCGAGGTGACGGGGTCCTTGCTGACGAGGAAGATAAGCCCCACGCCCATGAGAATGGAAAAGGTTCCCGCGAGGATGGTGATGACGGCTGGCTCCAGCTTGTCCCTGTCGATGAAGAATAGCCTGATGGATGCGATGAAACCCGGCTTCCTGGTTTTCTGGCTATTCATGGAGCACTCTCCCGATTTCTTCCTGGCTCATCTGCTTCAGCCCGAGCATGTAGAGGCCGAGTTCCTTGTCGGTGGTGGCAGCCGCATGCTCGAAATAGGCGACAATCCTGCCCGAATTCATGACGATAAGGCTGTCGGAGAGGGACATCACCTCCTGAAGGTCGGAGGAGACGAGAAGAACGGCCTTCCCCGCGTCGCGCATATCGAGTATCTGCCTGTGGATGAATTCTATTGCCCCGACATCGACGCCGCGGGTCGGCTGGGCTATCACGAGAATCTCTGCATCGGCAGTGAACTCCCTTCCGATGACTACTTTCTGC
>JBAQLW010000037.1:0-9510 GCA_049302175.1 Rectinemataceae bacterium | reverse complement strand
GGAGAATACGGATTCGAGCTTGTCGAAGATGTCGTTGGCTTCCTTGCCGACGAGTCCCTTCATGGTGAAGTACCTGTCCTGTCCGAATTTCTGGACCGGTTCGGCCATCATAGCCTTCTTGAAGGCTGCCTGGAGCTGGGCTTTGATCGCTTCCGGAGCGTCCTTGCGGATGGCGAAGCCGATCTGCTGCTCGAGGGGGAGATACTGGGATAGCCCAGGGTAGGTCGTGAAGGCGCTCGGAATCTTCGTGCCCTTGAAGTCAAAATCGGTGGGAATGAGCATGGCGAGGGGTCTCAGCCTCCCTGCCTTGATCAGTTCGGCCTGTTCCTGGACGGAAGTGATGACGAGCGAGACTTCGCCTGTCATGGCCGCGTTCTGCGATGCAGCCGAGCTGTCGTAGGGAATGAAGTTGAACTTGGCGCCCGAGCCCTTCTCGAAGGCGAGAAGGTTCAGATGGTGGATGGACCCCGCGGCGCTGGCTCCCGCCCTCACGCTCTTGGGATTCGCCTTCACCGCCTCGACGAGATCCTGGACGGTCTTGAAGGGTGCGGAGGGGGTGACGGAGATGAGGTCGGGGGATCCACCGATGATGAAGAAATCCCAGACGTTCATACGCTGCTTGAAACCACCCTGGACCGCCGCCGTCACGCAGGATTCGGAAAGACCGACGAGGGTATAGCCGTCAGCCGGCCTGGAGTAGCCCTCGAAGAGACCTACCGACCCGCCCACGCCGCCGGTGACGTTGTTCACGTTGATGTTGGTCTTGAGCTCCTTGGCCATCTCCGCCATCACAAGCCTGTTGGCGAGATCGGTGCCGCCGCCAGCGCCCCACACGAGAATGTTCGTGATGTCGCGTGTCGGATACCTCGCCTGCGCCACTGCCGAAGAGAGCGCTATGGCGATGATCACCAACAAAGTCAGAGTCCTTTTCATTGTTGCCTCCTAAAAATGTACCTGTACGTATCTTAGCACTTTAGGCCGCGTTGTCAATGAATTTTTTATTTTGCATGCGAAATTTCATATAGCCGTGTGGTAAAAAAAAAGAGGCCAAAAAATGAAAATAGTCATATATATGTAATTAAAGAAATGAATTGTCCGGATTTGACCCTTCAGGCTCCATCCCGTCGGTTGCAATCTGCGATGTGGATCAGCTCGCCGCGGATCCTGCCGCGCTGTCGTCGGGAAGGGCTCGGGCGCCCTCACTGTCCAGCTCGTATACGGCCAGGGTCCTGGCTATCTCCCTCGCGGGATCGGGGGGAGTCGGCCATTCAGCCACATAGCCCAGGCAGGGACAAACGAATTCAGTGCCGCCCTTCATCACCGTCCTCCGGTAGTGCACGTGGCCGCAGACCGCGAGGGCGACGCCGCGTTCCTGGCAGAGCGTTCCGTATTCGGGGCTTCCCAGGAAGGCGTTGAAGTACTTCCACATGTCGTCGGGGGGGCGGACCGTGAACTCGGGCACCTGCACGACATGGGTCGCCAGGAGGATCTGCCTTCCGGCGAGGCTGTCCAGAGCCTTGCCCAGCCTCTCGACAAACATCCTGTGCACGTCGAGCGTGCCCCTGTCCCATATCGATTTGATTTTGTCCTGCCAGGTCCTCTCGCCATACTTCATCCTGTCGAAATCCTCGAAGGAAAAGGAAGGATCCCCCCAGGAAAAGTCGTACCAGCCAAGGTCGCCGGCGATGGCCCAATTGTCCTCGAGGAGAACGGGTCCGCGGGCGAGGTTGGAGGGATGTTCCAGAAGGGCGTTGTAGGTGTCCCAGGCCTTGAGGTCGGGGTGGCGTTCGTTCCAGATGTCGTGGTTGCCCGGTATGAAGAAAACCCTGGCACTCGATTTTTCGACAAGTCTGTTGACAGTTGCCAGGCTGAGCCTGTAGTCGCTCGAAAGGTCGCCCGCGATGAGGAGGATGTCGAGGCCGCGGCGACGGGATTCGGCGGCCAGGAGATCGCTGATGATCTCGCGGCCGTCTATCCTGTTGATGTCCACATGAATATCGGAGATGAGGCCGATTCTCATGACGATCCGGTAAGCCGGGGGTTCAGGCTCTCGGAGAGTGTGTCGCCTATGATGTTGAAGGCTAGGACAGTAAGGGCCAAACAAAGGCCGGGATAGATAGCCATCCAGGGGGCCTGGACGAGGTAATTGCGGGCATCCTTGAGCATGAGACCCCAGGAGGCCTGAGGAGGCTGCGTGCCGACGCCCAGATAGGAGAGGGAGGATTCGATGACGATGGAGAGAGCGAAGACGATGGAGCACTGCACCACAACCTTGCCCAGGAGATTGGGGACGATGTGCTTGAACACGATCTTGATCACCGGGGTGCCCAGGGCGCGGGCCGCCTCCACGTAGCCTTCCGTCTTGATGGAAAGGGTCTCGGCCCGCACCAGCCTCGCGAAGACGGGGCTGGATATTATTCCCAGGGCGAGCATCACCTGCACCAGACCATAACCAAGGAAGGACACGACTGTGATGGCCAGGAGGATGGTGGGGAAGGAGAGGATGGAATCCATGAACAGCATGAGGATGCTGTCCAGCCAGCGGGACCCCAACCCCGCCAGGAGCCCCATCGTCGCGCCGATGGTCAGTGCGAGCGTGACGGTCACGATGCCGACGATGAGGGCCGACCTGGATCCGTAGATGATCCTGCTGAGCACATCCCTGCCGAAGTTGTCTGTGCCCAGGAGATTTTCCAGGCCCGGCGCGTGGAAGCGCTTGGTCAGGTACTGCTCCGTGGGCTTGTAGGGAGCCACAAGGGGGGCGGCCACGGCCGCCACCCCCAGGGCGATAAGGAAAAGGATCGCGAGCGAGAACAGGATCCTCTGGGATTTACGGGTCACGAGCATTTATTTCAGCTCTGTCCACCTGAAATCGAAGGTGTCGATATTCGGGGTCATCCTGAAATCGACAACATTGGATCTCGTCGCCACATAGCGATAGGAGGTTCCGAGATACACGAAGGGAACTTCCTTGGCCATGATCTCGAGGGCATCGGTATAGAGCTTCTTGCGGGCCGTGAAATCGGAGATGGTCACCGCTTTCTTCAACATGTCGGCCACGGGCTGGTTGACCCACTTCACGTACTTGCCCTCGCCGTAGCCGGCCAGGGTCCCGTCGGGATCGAGCTTGCCGGTGTGGCCCACGACGGTGAAGTCATAGTTGCTGCCGGTGTACACCGAGGAGAGCCAGGTCGACCAGTCCACGAGCTGGATCTTCACGTTCATGCCTACTTTCTCGAGCATCTGCTGATAGAGCTCGGCAGCCTTCACGTGCAGAGGATAGTTCTGGGGAGCGTGGATTGTGAATTCCTTGTTTCCGACGCCCGCTTCCTTGAGAAGCTGCTTCGCCTTTTCGGGATTGTAGGGATAGAGGCTGGAGAAGTCGGTGTAGTAGGCGTTGCCGGTGTCCAGGAAGGTCGAGCCCACCTTGCCGCCGCCGTATGCCACGTCGAGGACAAGCTGCTTGTCGATGGCGAAGTTGACAGCCTGGCGGACGCGAAGGTCGTTGAGCGGGGGCCTCGAATTGTTCATGGCCATGACCATGATGAGGGAGGTCAGCTCCTTCTTGATCGCCACCTTGGGGCTGGCTTCGAGCTGGGGCAGATCTTCGGGATCGACGAACTCGACGGCCTCGATGGCGCCGGAGAGGAGACCCTGGACCTGGACCGCGCGCTCGGGCACGATGTTGAACTCGACGGCGAGGAGCTTGGGAAGACCCTTCATCCAGTAATGATCATTCCTGGCCATGGTGATCTTGTTGTCGCGTACCCACTTCACGAACTTGAAGGGACCGGTGCCTACGGGTTCGGAGGCGAAGTTGTGTCCCGATTCGATGAGGCCCGAGGGGAGGATTGCGCCCCAGCCCGAGGCGAGGCTGGCGAGGAGGGGGGCATAGGGAGAGACGAGGGTGAAGACGACGGTGGAGGCGTTGGGGGTCGCGATGGTCTTGATCGGCGCGAATTCGCTCTTCTTGGGGGAGGCGACAGCCTCTGCCTTGATTCTTTCGAAGGTGGCTTTCACATCCTTCGAGCTGAAGGTCTGGCCGTTGTGGAAAACGACGCCCTGCCTGAGCTTGAAGGTCCAGGTGAGGCCGTCGGCCGATACGCTCCAGCTCTCGGCGAGGGCGGGAACGAGCTTGCCTGTGGTGTCGGGTTCGATGAGGGTGTCATAGAAGCTCTTCAGCACCTGGAAGGTGAGGGTGCCCGAGGTCTTGTGCGGATCCAGGGTGTCCGGATTGCCGGAGAGGCCGAAATTCAGGATGCCTGAACCCTGGGCGAAGGCGTTGCCGGTCGACGCGAACACAAGCGCCAGGACCAGCAGACTAAGGACGATTCTGCTCTTCATGTCTTACTCCTTGTATGTACCGACCTTCGGCCGGTCACACTTTATGACAGGACACGACGTGTCCATCCGCGAGTTCCCGAAGCGAAGGAGCCAACGAGGTGCACTCGCCGTCTCCGAGGGGGCAGAAGGGATAATAGGGGCATCCCGGGGAGGCCTTTCTCGAAGCGAGCCGCGCCGCCAATGTCTCGGCCGATTCCTCCTGCTCGAAGACCTGGGATCCGGCGCGTTGGGAGCCGCCGGGAATCGAGGAGATAAGGCGCCGGGTATAGGGGTGCCTCGGACTCGAAACGAGGATTTCGGAGGGCGCCTCCTCCACGATCTTACCTTTAAACATCACACCTATAGTGTCGCACATGTAGGACACAAGGTTAAGGTCGTGGGAAATGAAAAGATAGGTCAGGGAGAATTCCTCTTTCAAATCTAACAGAAGATTGATGATCTGGGCTTGGATCGACACGTCCAGGTTGGATACGGGCTCGTCCAGGACGAGAAAATCGGGCTCCATCGAGAGGGCTCTCGCGATCACGATGCGCTGTTTCTGGCCGCCCGAGAATTCATGGGGATAGCGATTCCTGTAGGAATAGCTTATGCCCACGAGCTCGAGGAGATCCTTTATCTTCCTGATGCGCTCTTCGGACGGGATACCCCTGTTGATCAGGCCCTCGGAGAGGCTGTCGTGGATGCTCATCTTGGGGTTGAGGGCGCTGTTGGGATCCTGGAAGACAATCTGCATGCGCTTACGGAACTTCCTGAATTCCCGCCGCTTGAGGCTGTGGAGGTCGATGCCGTCGAAGACGACGCTGCCAGCCGTGGGGGGATCCAGATGGAGGAGAGCCCGGGCGAAGGTGGTCTTGCCGCAGCCCGATTCGCCCACGAGGCCGTAGCTTTTATTGCGGTCAATCGAGAGAGAGACCCCGTCCAGGGCCTTAAAGCCATGCTTTGCCCCGCCGATGCCCCTACCCGGGTGGATCTTCACGATATTCCTGCACTCGACTAGATGTTCCATGTCTCACCTGCATGATGGCACGCTGCGGTGTGCCCGGATTCGATTTCCGCGAGAATCGGATTTTCCCTGGCGCAGCGCTCATCGGCGAGGGGGCAGCGCGGATGGAAGGCGCAACCCGTCGGCGCGTTGTCGGCGTCGGGAACGCGCCCGGCGATCGTCGCCAGCCGCTTTCCCCGCTTGCGCGCATCCGGAATGGACATGATGAGGAGCTTCGTGTAGGGGTGGAGGGGCTTGTCGAAAAGCTTGCCCTTGGTCGAGGATTCGACGATGCGCCCCGCGTAGATCACCGACACGCGGTCGGCGACTTCCTTGACGACGCCCAGATCGTGGGAGATGAAGAGAATCCCCATTCCCAGGATGTCCTTGAGGCGCCTGATCAGCCTGAGGATCTGGAGCTGGAGGGTGACATCCAGGGCCGTCGTCGGTTCGTCGGCGATGAGGAAGGCAGGATTGCAGGAAATCGCGATCGCGATCATCGCCCTTTGCTTCATGCCGCCCGAAAGCTCGTGCGGATACGAATCGAGGACCCTGCCGTCCTTTCCCAGGCCCACGAGATCCAAGAGTTCTATGGCCCTCTCCCTGGCCTGGACCTTGGTCATGCCCAGGTGGAGCCTCAGCATCTCGGTGATCTGCCCGCCCACCTTGAAGGCGGGGTTGAGGTATTTCCCGGGTTCCTGGAAGACCATCGCGATTTTCCTGCCCCTGTAAGTGCGCATTTCGGATTCGGGAAGGGCCAAGAGATCCTTGTCCTCGAAGAGGATACGTCCCGAGACAACCTTGCCCGGCGGAGAGGGCAGAAGTCCCATCACGCAGGTAGAGGTAACCGTCTTGCCCGATCCGGACTCGCCCACGAGGCCGTGGATTTCTTCCTTATAGAAGGAGAGGTCGATGCCTCGTAGAGCATGGGCTTCCATGGCGCCGTGCGTGAAGCAGACGCCGAGGTTTTCGATGCGAAGGAGGGCTTGTGTGGTATCCATCATTCGAACCTTATCTTCGGATTGACTATGCTGTAGAGGATATCGGCCGCGAAATTGATCAGGGAGAAGATGATGGCCACGAAGACCACGCCGCCCTGGATGAGGGGGAAATCGCGCTGATAGATGCCGAAGAGAAAGAGCCTGCCCAGGCCCGGCAGGGAGAATACCTGCTCGATGATGATGGCCCCGCCCAGCATGTAACCCAGCTCGATGCCCGTGATCGTGATGACGGGCAGGAGGGCGTTCTTGAGCGCGTGCTTGTACTTGACCATGTGTTCGGTGAGACCCTTGGCTCTCGCCGTGATCACATACTCCTTGGAAAGCTCCTCGACCATGGATGCCCTGGCCAGGCGGAGGATGACGGCGGCCCTCGCGAAGCCCAGGGAAAGGGCGGGGAGGACGAAGTGTGCCGGCGTTTCCGATCCGAAGAGAGGGAAGATGGGGATCTTCACCGCGAAGACCAAAAGGAGGATTATACCCAGCCAAAAACTGGGTATGGCCATGCCGAGCTGGGAAAACACGAGGCCGAAGTAATCCCAGAAGGACCAGCGCTTGACCGCCGAGAGGACGCCCAGGGGGACGGCCACGACAATGCCGATGGAAATGCCCAGGAGGGCGAGAATAAGGGTAAGGGGGAAGCGTTCGAGGATGAGCTTGGCCACGGGCTCCCCTGAGATCATCGTGTTCCCGAAATCGAAGCGGACAATCGAGGAGAGCCATTCCAGGTACTGGACCGGAAGGGTCTTGTCCGTCCCGAGCTTCACGCGTATCGCCTGTATATCCTCAGGAGACGCGTCCATGCCGGCGATGATCAGGGCCGGATCGCCAGGAATGATGCGTATGACGAAGAATACGAGGGTGGAGATTATGAAAACCGTCAGCAGAAGCCTGCCGAATCTTCGTCCTATGAACCTGAGCATATCCATGTCCCGTACCGTCCTATAGTTCCAGTGTCCAGTTCCGGCTCGCCAGATCCGTCCTGCCGCCGAAAGCGGCTCCGGCCTGCTCGAGGAGGACATTATGCTCGCCGAAATGCGGCAGATGGGTGGCCAGGAGCATGCCGACACCGGCTTCCCTGGCGAGGAGGCCCGCTTCCCCGGCGCTCATGTGCCCTGGAATCCGGCCCTTGTATTCATCATAGAGACTGGTTTCGCAGATAAGAAGCTCCGCTCCGCGGGCGAAATCGGCGAGGGAGGGAGTCGGCCCCGTGTCGCCCGTGTAGACGAGGGAGGCTCCGCCGCAACTCACCCTCATGGCGTAACAGGGATCGGGATGGATGGTTGGCGAGAATCCGAGCGAGAAGGGACCGATCCGCAGGATGGATTCGCGCCCGTAGATTTCGCCACTGGCGAATTCCAGATAGCTCAGTTTCGAGAATCCCGGGGATTCCCCATGCCCGAAAACCTTGAGCGGATTCTTGCGCCGACCCAGGTCCATGTCGATCCTGGCCGCGTACTGCAGACATCCCAGGTCGGCGACGTGGTCGGCATGATAGTGGGAGAGCACGACGGCGTCGATCTCGTGGAGGGGGAGGATCTGCTGGAGGAGGGAGAGAGAGCCGGAACCACAGTCCAGGAGGATCGATGTTCCCTGGGCACTGAGGAGATAGCAGGAAGTGGCCTCTCCCGGTCCGGGGAAGGCGCCCCACTGCCCGACGACGACGACTGAAAAAGCGCTCATGCGTCCTCGCTTTCAAGGTAGGGAAGGATTTCCGATATATCGCTGATGAGGGGCTGGTCGCGGAGTTCCTCGACACCGAAGTTGCCAAACCTGTTCACGATAAGGCATTTCATGCCCACGGAGGCGGCGCCCACTGCGTCGTCGTAGTAATTGTCGCCCACGTAGAGGCATCTGGAGGGATCGACGCCCGCCAGCTCCGTCGCGATCCTGAAAATCCTCTCGTCCGGTTTGGAAACCCCCACTTCGCTTGAAATGACGATGACATCGAATCGGTCCAGAAGGCTGTGGGATGCGAGAATGGGCTTGGCGCTGGGATCCCAGTTCGAAATCACCCCCAGTCCCAAGCCTTTGGCTGAGAGCTGGTCCAGGACCTCGGGCACATTGGGGTAAGCCAGCCAGACCAGGCCTCTGCTCCTCCACGTGTACATCCAATCCACGAGGAGATCGACAAGATTGCCATGTATGTCCAGGTAATCGCAGAACAGCCCGAAGTAGAGCGGCATGAATTCCTCCGAAGGTCGCCCGAGGAGACCGGGGAATTCGCGCATGAGCCGCTTGTCTATGGCATGGAAGCCGCGTCCGATCTCATCGAGCGACCTGTGGATATCGTGTCCGTCGGCAAACTCGGCGAAAAGCTTCTCCCTTTCAGTGTATAGCAAGGTATAGCCGAGATCGAACCAGATGAAATCGATAGGCACGCAAACCCCCATTCGCAGTATAAGTGTTTTTACAGCCACACGAGAATGCCTGCCGCTGCAGAGCTTTCGGATGCATCCGCTAGATTCTACTGTACACCACTGACTGAGTAAGTCAACAAATACAGGCCCCAAAAATCCGAAACCTGCCCGGCCAAGAGGAGAATCGACAAAGCGCCCCGATCGGCACTAGACTTCCGCCATGGTGGAGAAGTGAGCGAGGAAGCGGGGCGACACGTCCGACGGAAGCGATATCGAGGCAATCATCCCCGGTTCTTTTCCGAAAAATACAAGGAACACGATCCGGAACGATATGCCGAGGATCTCAGGAAAGTGCTCGCGAGAGGGGATACGCCCGCGGGCATGCATCGTTCCATCATGGTAACGGAGATCCTCGAGGCCCTCGACCCGAGCCCGGGTGAAACGGCAGTCGACGCTACCCTGGGTTATGGCGGCCACGCAGGAGAAATTCTGAAGCGTATCCTCCCCGGAGGCCGTCTCTATGGTTTTGACCGCGATCCCGTCGAACTCGAGAAGACGGCAGCCCGTCTCCTGACCTTCGCCCCAGCCTTCATCCCCGTCCTGGCCAACTTCGCGACAATATCGGACTATTTTACCCTATCCGGGCTGGGAGGAGCCGATATCTTTATCGCCGACCTGGGCCTCTCATCGATGCAGATCGACGATCCCTCGAGGGGCTTCAGCTTCAAGCAGAACGGCCCCCTCGACATGCGGATGGACATAGGTTCCGGCCTTCCCGCGCGCGATTTCCTCGCCGCCGTCTCCGAGCGTGAGCTCCGCGACATTC
>JBAQLW010000036.1:0-3654 GCA_049302175.1 Rectinemataceae bacterium | reverse complement strand
GCCACATCGGGCGCGGCGATCGACGAACTCCGCGACAGCGCCGAGGCGCTCACCGGTTCAGCCCTCAAGTTCGAGACACGGCTCGCCGAGCTGTTGGCGATCGCCGCGCGCAAGCCGGCCGTACCTGGCGGCTCCGCGACCGCGGCCGTTTCCGAGGGCGGGGAAGCCCTCCAAGCCGCCGGCCTCGCGAGCCTTCTCGATATGCCCGTCACCGACAGGCTCGCCTACAGGGAACTGGAGAGGCTCCGTGGTCTTGCCGGCTATCTCGACACGGCGACGCCCGGCCTCGAGCAGCTGGCGACGGTGCTGGCGGGTCAGAAGGAGATCATGTCTGAAATCCCCAATATCTGGCCGATCCGCGGCGGAGCCGGTCACATTTCGATGTACTACGGGCAGAACGAGAATCCTTTCTCGGGCGGGCAGTGGTACCTGCACAACGGCATCGACATATCGACCTTCAGGACGGGCGATCCCATCATAGCGACCGCCGATGGCAAAGTTATCGATGTGAGTTATGACGTCGGACTGGGCAACTGCGTGACGATACAGCACAGCCACGGCTTCCTGACGCGGTATGGCCATATGCGGTCCTTCAGCGTGCGCAAGGGCCAGCAGGTGGCCCAGGGTCAGCTCCTGGGTACCGTGGGGAATACGGGCAAGACCACGGGGCCTCATCTCCACTACGAAGTGCACCTGGGCACGAGCGTGATCGACCCCCTGCGCTTCCTCAACATCAGCAAGGCGGGCGCCCGATGAAAACCTCGGAATGCCTGGTGGGGAAGGGCGCCCGCCTCGAAGGCACGTTTTCCTGCTCCGGCTTCCTGCGTATAGAAGGCGAATGTTCAGGCGAACTTTCGGTGCGCGGAGCCCTGGTGATCATCGAAGGGGCCAGGGTGGAGGCAGCCATCGACGCCGATGACGTCATCGTGGCGGGGATGCTGCGGGGCACCGTTTTAGCAAGGCATTCAGTGCGTCTGGCCTCGACGGCCAGTGTCAGGGCCGATATAACGACGCCCCGCTTTGCGCTCGAGGATGGCGGGCTCTTTTCCGGCACGGTTTCAATTCCCGCCGTTGTATAGTATCATCGTGCCGTACGAGAGGCCGGGTTAGATCCTGCCTTCCGGTTTTACAGGAGATAGACAGATGCCCGATACCTATAATGACAACCATATGAGCGAGGGCGAGCACCTCGAAAACCTTGACAGGATGGAGCCCGAAGCGGGCAAAAACCCTCCCCGGCGCCGTGGCCAAGCCGCCGAAGAGCTGCCTGGCATCATCTATAGGCTGAAGACCCTCCACTCGAGCGAGACTTCCTACGGCTATTACCTTCATTCGGAAGAAAGCTGGCCGCATTTTCGAAGCGAAGACGAGCTGGAAGCCCTGCTCGAAGGCCCTCTTGCCTTGCCCGAAGCCGAAGAAGCAGAGCAAACTGTGATGGCGGAGGAGGCGGAGGCGATCCAGCCTGAAGGCCAGCCCGCTGGGCGGATCCCCTCCAGGGCTCTCGTCGTGGCGCCCACGAAATACGGAAAGGATATCGTCGAAGTGCAGGGGGAAGCGATGGACAGGGCTTCGGTGAACGCCGACGAACTCGTCCTCATTGAAAGGCCCGCGGGAATCGATGATCTGCGCAAGCTCAAGGAAAACAGGGACAAGGAAAAGCAGGCATACGTACTCTGCAGGGACAAGATCTGGGCGCGAAGGATGCCGATGAAGCTTGTTTCGGCCCACTACCTCGTCGACGAGCCCAAGATAATCTTCTACTTCACCGCTGAATCCCGCGTCGATTTCAGGGAACTGGTCAAGGATCTCGTTTCCCTCTTCAAGACGCGCATAGAACTCCGCCAGATAGGCGTGCGCGACGAGGCCAGGGTTACGGGCGGTTGCGGGGTCTGTGGCAGGGTTCTCTGCTGCCATGGTATCTCCGACAGGCTCAATCCCGTATCGATCAAGATGGCGAAGGATCAGAACCTCTCCCTCAACTCGCTCAAGATTTCGGGACCCTGCGGCCGCCTCCTCTGCTGTCTGAGCTACGAGTACCAATTCTACAAGGACGCCCGGCGCGAGCTGCCCCAGGAAGGCGCAAAGTTTGTCTATGACGGGACGTTTTTCAAAGTAGTGGAAGTGAATGCCCTCTCGAGCATGGTCCGGATGGCCGGTGAGGATGGGCGAATCCTGGACATGAAGGCCGAACGGTTCAAGTATTCGGAAGGCCGGTGGAAGGTTGTCGAGGAACAACCGGAATTGCCCGACTGAGGACAATCCGACTGTCGCCATCCCGTTTTACATAGCCATCCCTTTCCATACGGTTGAGAAAGGGAATCACATATTTCCTGGAATAGCCCGTTTTCATTTTTACTTCCGCGATTTCGAGCCGGTCGCCAGGGGCTTTCTCTTCGAGAACTGCCCCTGCAAGCGCGTCATAGATCTCCCGGTGCAGGAAAATGTCGCGGTCGAGCGGCGTGGCTATCCCCGCCGCGCATAACCCCTGGATGACTTTTCGAGATATGGAGCTTGCCTGTGTGCCCGGCCCTGGGGGCAGGCTTATATCCACGCCGGCAGGTCCCCTTTGCCGCAGAAGCGTGGCCGCGGCAGAGAGTTCAGGCGGCAGTGCCTCTCCCTGATGTCTGTCCTGGCCTTTTTTCTTGTCCTCAGCTTCCGCTGTACGGCGCTCCAGCGCATCTCTGCCGCGGAGCACGATTCCCAAATCCTTCAATTCTTCCAGGCTCAGGCTGCCGGTCAGGATTTCCGCGCAGTCCCGTACCCTGCCTTCAAGCTGCACCTTCATCGCGAGGCGCGCTATGGGAACAGGCAAGCTTTCAAGCCCTGCGAGTGCGGCGACGAGAATTCTTCTCGAGGCTTTATCCGTCTTGCCTTCCCTCATGATGCTGCCCTTGCCCAGTATGTCGGCACCCCCGTGGCGTATGATAGCTATAGGCAATTCTTCTTGGACAGCGATGTCTTTTCGGCAGATCAGCCGATACCAGGATCCCTTCCCGAGAGGAGCGATGGATGCTATAACATCGGCGCTTCCGGCAGCTATTTCTACTTCTCCGCCTTTGCGGAGCACTTCCGCGATCGGGTCGGCCTTTTCCTGACCGGGAATCTCGGGCTTCGAGCGTGGCAGAGGTGAAACCTTGACTAAAAATTCCGTTCCACTGAAAAATGCTGTTCCTCTTGTACCTGCAAAAGTCACAAAATCGCCGCGGTTCGGATTCTTACGCGGTTTGCTCACATTGAAGGCTACTCGTGCCGGAGCTTCGATGCAGGCATGCTTCTTTCCGAGGCTTTCGATCGACTTGATCCTGACAATATCTGCCGAAGGGTGAATTTGAAGCTCTTCATCGACGCTCAGCGAACCCCCGACGAGAGTTCCGCATAGGACGAGGCCAGCGCCCAACCGCGAAAAAATCCGATCGATATAGAGAAAAGGCTGATTCTTCCCGTCTGTGCGGCGCGTGGATTCGAGCAGAGCGCCTTCCCTGCCGATGGCGTCCTTGAGTTCCTCGATGCCCAGCCCGGAAATAATCGAGGTTGGGTATGAGCCTGCAATGGACGCTTGGCCGAAAACGCTGATTGCCCTGGCGCAGCAATCTTCCTCAACCTGGGCGAGCGCCCCAGGCGAAACCTTGTCGGCCTTGGTGATCGCCATGAGAA
>JBAQLW010000035.1:0-10098 GCA_049302175.1 Rectinemataceae bacterium | reverse complement strand
GCCCCGCTGACCGTGGGCAATTTGGTAGGACTCGCCGATGGCAGGCTCGACGCCGCCAAGGGGAAGTCCTTCTACGACGGTATCGTCTTCCACAGGGTGGAACCGGGATTCGTCATCCAGGGAGGGGACCCCCTCGGCAACGGTTCGGGCGGACCCGGCTATAAATTCCCCGACGAGTTCTCGCCCGAGCTCAAGCACGACGGTCCTGGCGTCCTCTCCATGGCCAACGCTGGCGCGAACACGAACGGGAGCCAGTTCTTCATCACCCTCGACGCGGCCTCGTGGCTGGATGGAAAGCACGCCGTGTTCGGCAGGGTCGTGGAAGGCATGGACGTCGTGAACGCCATTGCCGCCGGCGATGTCATGGAAAAAGTCCGCATCGAACGGGTCGGCTCGGCCGCAAAGGCCTTCGACGCATCGCAGAAAGCCTGGGACGAAAGGCTGAGCGCCTCCTACGCTGCCCTCAGGGCGGCGGCCGAAGCCAGGAAGGGAGCCGATGAGGCTGCCATCCTCGCCAAGTGGCCCGACGCCGTCAAGGATGAGAATGGCATTTTCCAGCGTGTGATCCGCAAAGGCTTCGGCGATGTTCCGGCAAAAGGCGACACTGTCGCCGTGATCTACAAGGGCATGCTCCTCGATGGAACGGTCTTCGACCAGTCGGCCCTTGCGGGCGGACCCTTCAAATTCCGCGTCGGCACGGGTGAAATAATAGAAGGATGGGACAAGGTGGTCGCCACGATGCGCAAGGGCGAGAAGCGCCTGGTTGTCATTCCCCCTGAACTGGCATACGGCTCTTCAGGCATAAGCGGCGTCATTCCCTCCGATGCATTCCTCGTATTCGAGATGGAGCTCACCTCTATCGTAAAATAATCTTTCCGCAGGCACCTGGCCGACAACCATGACATGATATCAAGACCTACAGGATCGACAGGATTCCTTGCCGCGACTCCGCGATCTGGAGATTTTTGAGATCCTGACCCTTTTGGCAACTCGCCGCTCCCATCGCCATCGATTGGAGTTTTTGGACAAACCATGCCGATTCCTGACTGATAAAACGAACAAAACCAGGGAAATTCGATCGCCCGAGTCCTCCCCGACAATAATTTTCCCTCATCCCTCCACGTATAGTTACTGTCAGGAAGGATAAAGGACAGATGAAAGGCGGATTCTGGAAACGGATCTTACTCGCATCCCTCGTTCTTACCGCAACGGCAGGTGCCTACGCGCAGAGCAACGCCGTGAGCAAATCCGTCACTATCCAGATTGTCGCCTATGTTCCCCCCGTCCTTAACCTTTCCCTCGACTTCTCCCGCAACTCGGCCATCCTGCTCATCGGCTACCTCCCCGGCGAAGAGGCCGACGGCAGCGACATCGGACATTCCGGGAGCGGCGGCAGATTCGAGATACGCAGGGGCGCGACGATAGAACTCGGCAACGCCCGTCTCTTTTCCAACCTGATCACTTCATACAGCGTGAAGGTCTATTCATCGAATGGGGGAAAGCTCAAGAGCTCCGTCGACGCGGGTCAGGAATCGATTCCCTACCAGCTGCGCTTCGGTAACAGCCTTGCGTCAGCCGTTGGGGGAAGCTTCACCTTCGCTGCCGCGGGCAAGTCGTCCTACAGCAGCGAGCCGCGCGGGGTGGCGCTCGAAATCGGCGATGTACCCGTTTCGGCCACGAACGGCTTCTATACCGACCAGCTCATGTTCTCTGTTTCCGCGAATTGATCTGCCTTCCCACCATTATGCCGAGAACCCCCAAAATCGCCGTCGTCGCGAAAAAGACCGCCGGGTAGCCCATAAGGCTCGCCGACAAGGCGCCAAATGCCGGTCCGGCCGCGTTGCCGGCGCCTGACATGGCTGAGGACAATCCGTAAATGGAGCCCTGTTTCCCTCGTTCGGCTTGAGCTGCTATGAGGGCGTTGGCTGTCGGCATCGTACCGCCCATGAAAAATCCAGAGAAAAAGCGCAGCGCGAAGAGATGCCAAGGCTGAGTGCTAAAACCCTGGGGAAGGGAAAAAACAAAGGCGCCAGCGATGCAAACCAGCAAAACCTTGTCGTAGCTGGCCTTTTCGGTGATCTTACCCGCGAAGACAGAGCCGAGGGCGCCGCCAATGGCAGCCACCCCAATTATCAAGCCCGAAAGCGACCCTGCCCCCTTGATCGATCGTGTCATGTCGAGCACGACCAGGGGGATGATAGGCCCTGCCACCGAATTGGCGAACTGGATGAAGAAGACTACGACGATCAAGGCAAGAATGACAGGGTTGGAGCGTAAGACCGAGAAATCTGGAATGGCGTTCTTGAGGAAGGATTTCGACTTAGGCTTCGGCCTGAAATCTTCCTCGACATTTTTCATGACTATATAGGAGGCTATGACGAGAAGAACGGAAGTGGCGAGAAAGCTGATCCTCGACCCCGCTAGATCGGCGATCGTGCCTCCCAGCATTGGACCGATCGAATTGCCCATGAAAATAGCCATCTGGAGGAGTCCGAGCCTGTATCCTATCTGCTGGGCGGGCACGATCGAAGCCGTCAGGACTGTGGCCGCCGATACCGTGCCCGTGATGCATCCCTGGAGGATCTTGAGGACGAGAACCTGCCAAGGGCTTGTCGTCAGGGAAAGCAAGCCCATGATGATGGAACCGCCGATCATCGCCCGCAGGAGCATCAGCTTTCTTCCATAACTGTCGGCGAGCGCTCCCCATACCGGGGCTAAGAGGGCAAAAAAGAGGTTGGACAGGCCATTGATCGCCCCTGTCCACCAGTTGAGGGCGGAGGGATCCGTAATGCCCAACTCGCGGAGGTAGAGAGGGATTATCGGATTGGATGTCGAAAAGCCGATGATGGCGAATAGAACCGCCACGAGCAGAGCATTGAAAGATCTTCGCCAGCGTTCCATAATAAGGTTCCACTATAGCTGCAAGCCAAATCTTGCGCAACGAAAACGTGGCGATTCACATGGAGGAAAACGATGAAAAGCGAAGTTACGACAGCCTGGGGCGGAGACATGGCCTTCGAAGCGGAGGTGAGCGGCCACAAGGTCGTCATGGATGCCAGCATGGCCGAGGGAGGCAAGGATACAGGCGCCAGACCCAAAGCCCTCCTACTCGCGGCGCTCACCGGCTGCACTGGCATGGACGTGGTGTCGATCCTCAAAAAGATGAGAGAACCCTGCACGTGGTTCAGCATGAAGGCTGAAGCCGAGATCCGGGAGGAGCATCCTAAAAAATATACAGCCATCAAATTGGTCTATCAGTTCAGGAAAAGCGACAATCTCAATCCCGACAATGTGAAAAAGGCGTGCACGCTCTCACAGGAAAAATATTGCGGGGTGAGCGCGATGCTGAAGGATACGGCTCCTCTCGTCTGGGATATCGAGTATATCTGACCGGGGATTGAAAAAACCCGCTCTCTTCACTATACTGTACTCAGGTAGCTGATTTTCAAGCGAATGGGAACAAACCGCAGTTTTTTCAACACTCCCGAAAACGATCAATAATGCTGCCAGGTACCGTTTCGAAACGCGAACGGCGCTCTGTGGCGCCCGCCATTCTAGTGCAATGAGGTGAAGGCTCAAGATGTCCAACGACATTCACAAAATGCGAAACATTGGGATTTCGGCACATATCGACTCGGGAAAGACGACGCTCTCCGAACGCATTCTCTTTTACTGCCAAAAGATCCACGCGATCCATGAGGTGAAGGGCAAGGATGGGGCGGGAGCCACCATGGACTCCATGGATCT
This sequence comes from Rectinemataceae bacterium, assembly GCA_049302175.1. Taxonomy (GTDB): domain Bacteria; phylum Spirochaetota; class Spirochaetia; order Treponematales; family Rectinemataceae; genus CAYXUF01. The sequence goes on along the minus strand of JBAQLW010000035.1, from coordinate 6,351 downwards.
CGAACGCGAGCGCGGCATAACCATCCAGTCAGCCGCTACGAACGTCCAGTGGAAAGAATACGATGTCAATCTCATCGACACCCCGGGACACGTCGACTTCACCATTGAAGTCGAGCGTTCCCTGCGCGTTCTCGACGGGGCTATTCTCGTCCTCTGCGCGGTGGCGGGCGTGCAGTCCCAGTCCATCACGGTGGACAGGCAGCTGAAGCGCTACCACATTCCCCGTCTCGCCTTCATCAACAAGTGCGATCGCACCGGCGCCAACCCCTTCAAGGTCAAGGCGCAGCTCCAGGAAAAACTGGGCTTGAATCCGGCCTTCGTCACGATTCCCATTGGCCTCGAAGACAAACTGGAAGGCGTCATCGACCTCATTCTGATGCGCGCCGTCTATTTCGACGGTCCTTCTGGCGAGGAGATTCGCTATGCCGATATCCCCGCCCACCTCCAGGCCGACGCCGAACGCTACCGCGAAGAACTCGCGGAAGCCGCTTCCATGTTCTCCGACGAGCTCGCCGAAGCCTACCTCGACGGCAACTACACCAATGAACAGCTGACGAAGGCTATACGCCTCGGCTGCATCGCCGAAAAGCTGGTCCCCGTGTTTGTGGGTTCAGCTTACAAGAACAAGGGCGTCCAGATCCTCCTGGATGGCGTCGTCTCCTATCTCCCTGACCCCACGGAAGTGCCGAACGTAGCTCTCAACCTCGACGACAACGAAAAACAAGTCACCCTCGTCTCCGATCCAGCCTTGCCGGTCGTAGCCCTCGGCTTCAAGCTCGAGGACGGCCAGTACGGCCAGCTTACCTATGTGCGAATCTATCAGGGCGAACTCAAGAAGGGCAGCGAGCTGTACAACACCAGGTCGCGCAAGCGCTTCAAGGTGGGGCGCCTCGTGCGCATGCACGCCAATTCCATGGAAGACATCTCGGAAGGCTACTGCGGCGACATCGTCGCCCTTTTCGGCATCGAATGTGCCTCGGGCGATACCTTCTGCCATCCCGACCTCAACTATGCCATGTCCTCCATGTACATCCCCGAACCCGTCATCTCCCTGGCCATCGAGCCCAAGGACAAGAAATCCTCCGATCAGATGGGCAAAGCCCTCAACCGCTTCACCAAGGAAGACCCCACCTTCCAGAGTTATGTCGACCCCGAATCCAACCAGACCATCATCAAGGGCATGGGCGAGCTTCACCTCGAAGTGTACGTCGAGCGCATGCGCCGCGAGTATAAGTGCGAAGTCGATATCGGCAGACCACAGGTAGCTTACAGGGAAGCCATCACCCAGAGGGCCGACTTCAACTATACCCACAAGAAGCAGACAGGCGGTTCGGGCCAGTATGGCCGCGTTGCCGGCTATATCGAACCCGCGCCCGAGCTGAATTACGAATTCGTCAACCAGGTCAAGGGCGGCGCCATACCCCTCGAATTCATCCCCTCCTGCGACAAGGGTTTCAAGGCCGCGACGCTGAAGGGAAGCCTCATCGGGTTTCCCATCGTCAACGTGCGCTGCGTCGTCAACGACGGCCAGAGCCACTCGGTCGACTCCTCCGACATCGCCTTCCAACTGGCGGCTATCGGCGCCTTCAGGGAAGCCTATGACAAGGCCAAGCCCGCCATCCTCGAACCGGTGATGAAGGTGAGCGTCGAAGGACCGAACGAATTCCAGGGCAACATCTTCGCCTCCCTTAACCAGCGGCGCGGCATCATCACCGCGAGCACCGAAGACGGGACGTTCTGCCGTGTCGAGGCCGAAGTTCCCCTCGCCGAGATGTTCGGTTATTCCACCGTCATCCGCTCGCTCACCCAGGGCAAGGCCGAGTTCACGATGGAATTTGAAAAGTACAGCAAAGTCCCCATATCGATCTCTGATCAGCTCAAGGAAGATTACCTCGAGAAGCGCAGGAAAGAGCATCAGAAATAAATATATGGGTAAAATTTTTGTGTCCATCCGACGAAATGCGGGTATACTAAGGTAGGAGTTCACATGCTGAAGGAAGAATTCATATCGAAAAGCTCCGTGCGCATGCTTGAGAAGTCACTGGAAGGCGGCCTCGGGGCTGGTAACATCGGCATCATAGCCAGCAGGAAGGGCATCGGAAAAACCTCCGTCCTCGTCCAGATGGCACTCGACAAGCTCATCCAGGGCGAAAAGGTTATCCACGTCTCATTCAATGCGCACACGAGCTATGTCATATCGTGGTACGAGAATATTTTTGACGAGCTCGCGAAGCGGAAAAACCTGGAAGACATCGGCAACCTGAAGGACCAATTGGTGCGCAATCGCGTCATCATGAACTTCACCCAAGAAGGCGTTTCGGTCGATCAGATCACCCGCTCCCTCAAGGCGATGATCGTCGAGGGCGGCTTCGGCGCAAAGACTGTCATTGTCGATGGTTTCGACTTTTCCCGCGGAACGGTGGAGCGCTTCGATAAGGTGAAGGCGTTCATCCAGGAAATGGGGCTTGAAGTCTGGTATTCCTGCACCCTCTCAGGCGAGGATCCGCTCTTCGACAAAAATGGCGTGCCCATCATATTGAGGGAGCTTCTCCCCCTTATCTCCGTCCTCATCATCCTGGAGCCTATGCACGATCATATCCACTTCAAGGTGGCCAAGGATCACGACAAGTCCAACCCGAAAGAGCTGAGTCTCAAGCTGGACACGAAGTCGCTCCTCATAGCCGAGAGCTGAAACGCCGTGCGGGCGACCCGCCGGATTCGGATGCAGATTTGAGAGCGAAGCTACCGCGAGAGGGGCTGTCCGGGATGAATACTCCCGGACAGCCCTTTTTATTTTTTCGCCGGAATGAATTCGAAGGAATCGATGGTGACGGAAAGGCCGGGCTGGCCTGAGGCGGAAATTGGGGGAATGGAACCATCGGCAAGGTAGAGATTCATGTGGATTCTGCTCGATGGTTTTGGCACGGCCTTGGCATCGATAAAACTCCAGGTGGAGAAGAGGTCGGGCGAGCCAGGCTGAGGCCACTGGCCATAGCCCTTCCAGGTCGCGAAATCGACTCGACCCTCTGACCAGATGAATGCGTAGGTAGCGGGTCCTTCAATCCTTGAGAGGTCATAGGTGATGAAATGCCCAGGTGCTGTCCCTGGCTGGATCACATATTGGCCGTGGACGGGAACGCCGCGAATACCCCACGCCGAAAGCTCGATATCGATCTCGCGATGGCTGTAGGCAGAACTCTTGGAATAGGTAAAAAGCCCGAGGACTGCCTGGGGATCGAGTCCGGATGGAGGCGTTCTCAGCCTGAACAGATAGGTTCCGTACCCGAAATTCTTCTGTGTCGTCACTTCGCTTGCGCGCCATACACCATCCTTGTACGCGATGGAAAGGGTAAGGGATCCCTCCGCGTTCAGCACGGCGGTGCCTGCGTCGCCGCCAAACTGATTCCCCATAGGCCCTTCGGGTTTGACCGTATGCCTGATGTCCCATGTGTAACCGGAGAAAGTCAGCGAGCGCGCAGGCGTCGATGCCTGGGAATGAAGGGGTAAAGCAGCATTCATCATGAGAATAATGGCGAGGAAAAGGATATTCGGCGCTGCCGATCCGGTATGCACTGCCTGGCCTTCATCTTTATTCCACATCGCCGTCACTCCTCCAGATAGAAGAACGCGGCCTCAGGATTGACGGCAGCGCTCAATGGAAACTCGCCGCCCTTCATGATAGCATCGAGAATCGCAGTTTTTTCCTTTCCCCGAAGGAGGATGATGGTTGCGCGCGAATTCCGGATGAGACTTGCCCCCATCGTCACGCGCTTCCGGGGCTCTGAAGGAGCGGTAGTCGCAAGAGTCAGGCTTGCCCGGGTTCGGCTTGCCCGGGTTCGCAGCGCAGGGAAGCCGCCCGGATCAGCCAAGCTCATCGCCACATCGGCGAGGGAAAAGAGCCCCGCCGTGTGGCCATCGGCCCCCATACCCAGGACGGCGAGGTCGAAAACGGGATCCGGACCGAGGATATCTTCAATTTCACGGGCATAGGCTGCGCAGGCGGCTGTCCGATCGCCCTCAGGCCAAAGATGGAGGACGGGCTGACGTTTCCATCGCGTGGCGGCCGAAGCTGGCCCTTCCATAAAAATCCGGGCTATCATCCGCCCATTGCGTAGCGGGCTGGATGCTTCCACATCCCTCTCGTCCCCAACCCAGAGGTGGAAAAGGATATCGGCGCTCATGGCCGTAAGGGAAGGAGCCGCGGCCAAGACCCTATAGACAGGCTCGGGTGTGCTGCCTCCCGCCAAGCTCACGTGGAAGTCTTTCCGCCGGCTGCTCAGCGTCTCTTTCACAGCCTCCTCGAAACGAGCCAGGATCGCGCCCGCCCACGCTTCTTCATCGGCGAAGCGACGGATGGAAAAGCTCACAGTAAGGATTCCGGGATGGGTGAGCCCGCTGGATACAGAAGGAGGCCACCCGCTTCCGGGGCTGCAGCGGGATCGACCGACGCCCAAGCCTTCTCCAGCGCATCCACGATGAGCCAGGCATGCTCCGACTCGTCGGAACGGATGAAAAGGGTCGAATCGCCGGACAAGGCGTCGGCTATGAGCCGCTCGTAAGCTTCGGGCAGATAGTCGGCCACTTCCCTGAAGGAAAAACGCAGTTCGCTCGCCTTTATCGCCGGCATGCCTGGCACCTTGGCATTGAAGCGCAGCCATACACCCTCGTCCGGCTGGATCCGAATGGTGAGGGTATTGTGCATCAAAGAATCGCCACACTGGGCGGCGAACAATGCCGATGGAGGCCGACGGAAATGGATCACGATCTGGCTGAACTTCGCGGCGAAGGCCTTGCCTGTCGAGAGGGTGATCGGCACGCCGGAAAAGCGCCAGTTGTCCAGTTCCAGCCTGAGCGAAGTGAAGGTTTCAGTCGACGAGTCAGGCTTTACGCGAGATTCGTCCCTGTAGGCTGGCAACTCCTCGCCGCCTGGTCCCCTGCCCTTCACATACTGTCCCCGCCGCGATCGCGCGACCATGCCCTCGAGCATCGTAGAAGATATCGATCTGAGCACCTTCACCTTCTCGTCGCGGATGCTCTCCGGATCGAGGCTGGCCGGCGGCTCCATCGTCGTCAGGCACATAAGCTGGATAAGGTGGTTCTGAAGCATGTCGCGCGCGGCGCCGGCCGAATCGTAATAGCCGCCTCGGCCTCCGATGCCTTCCGTCTCGTACACTGAAATGTCGATAGCCTCGATATGGTTCCTGTTCCACACCGGTTCGAAGACGAGGTTCGCGAACCTCAGATAGAGGAGGTTCTGCACCGTCTCCTTGCCCAGATAATGGTCGATCCTGTATATGTCCTTCTCGGAAAAGCTTGTATGGAGACTCGCGGTGAGGGCCTTGGCGCTTTCACCGTCCCTGCCGTAAGGCTTTTCCACCACGAGCCTGCGCCAGCCCCTCGGCGCCGCCGCGCCAAGGCCAATAGGTTCTAATTCGGCCGATCCCAGCCCGGCCGACCCCAATCGGCCCGCGATCGCGCCAAAATACTCCGGACCGACGGCGAGATAGAAAAGAACGTTGGGCGGCAGGGAACGCCCCTTCAGTCTCGCGGCGAAGTCGGCATCCCGCCCCACCACCATATCGGCCAATCGCCTGAAACCCGCGGGATCGTCGAGATCGGAAGCGAGATAAAATATCCTTTGGGCAAAGGCTTCCCATTGATCCGCGGAGAATTTCCCCCGGCGGGCGAATTTGGCGCAGCTCTGCCTGAGGTCGGCTCTGAAGGATGCGTCGTCCAGAGGTTTGCGGGCAAATCCTATGACGAGGAGATCCCTTGGAAGAATTCCTTCAGCAAAAAGGTCGAAGAGAGCGGGGAAAATCTTCCGGTGCGAGAGATCCCCCGTGGCGCCGAATATGACGAAAATAGCCGGATCAGGCGCAAAAGCCTTGTTCTCCAGACTGCAGATGGGGTAGCTATCCGATTTTATTTCCATGATGTTGGTCGACGCTCCTCAGTCGGTTTTGGCGGGAAACCAGTGAAACCATTGTTCCTCGGCCCCATTGAGGATGTGATGGGCGGCGTCGGGAAGCATTCCGAATACGTTACCGAAATCCTCCCTGGCTGTGATGAAGCCCATGGCCCAACCCCCGGAGGAGAAACGATCCCGCATCTCGGCGAGCCCCTCATAGATAGCCTTGGCCTCTTCTTCCGTCCCCAGCCTGTTGCCGTAGGGAGGATTGGCCAAAAGATGGCCCTTCGCCGCGAAGGGCGAAAGATCCTCTGCCCTTTTATTCTCGAAGGTGATCCAGTCCAGTATGCCCGCGTCGTCAGCGTTGCCGCGCGCCGCGTTGAGGGCATCGGGATCCATGTCGGAAGCCCTGATATCCACGTCCACATCGTGCCTTATCCGCC
>JBAQLW010000034.1:0-1818 GCA_049302175.1 Rectinemataceae bacterium | reverse complement strand
TGCCGTCCTCGAACAGCTCCACCTTGATTTTGTGTTTCTGCCCCGTGACGATCGCCTTGTCCCTGTCGCCCGGATAATACTCGTAGGCCTCCTGACTGTCGATCTGCACCGACATCCCATCGATCGCTGTATAGGAACCATCCTTCGCGTCCTTGTTGTCGATGAGGATGGTATGACTCTTGCCTGTGAAAAGCATCAGGACAATCAGGCCCAGGTAGACCGCGACGAGTATCGATCGCACGATGGATTTGCGGCTCCCGAATAACTTCATCTTCATGCTTTCCCTCCCTTGCCCTTGCCTGAGTCGGCCGGGGAGCCGCCTGTCCGGATCAGGGTGCGGGCATCGCTCGCCGCCTTGCGCGATTTCCACGCGTAGAGGACGAGGGAGAGAGCGATGACGCCATAGCCGATGAACTGTCGGAAGTACTCGCCAATCATGGCCGAACCGAAAAGATTCTGCCCGGCGAGAGGCGATACGATGAACATCGCGTGGAGGAGGATGACCCCGATGAACACATTGGCGATGCTGGCATGAGTGACCGAGGCGCCGCCCACGAGAATGGCAGCCACCGCGAAGAAACCCGTCTGGTCGTGGGCGTTGTAGGTAGCCAGATTGCCCATGTTCTGAAGGAAAATGATCTGGCCCGCGCAGGCGAGGGCTGTCGAAATGATGATGGCGATAATGCGTGTCTTTTCGACCGGGATGCCGGCCGCATCGGCCACCCCCATATCCTGACCTACAGCCCTCATGTCCTGACCCAGCTTCGTCTTCTTGAACCAGATGATGAAGACACAGAGCAGGGCGATGACGATGATGGTTACTCCGGGGATGAGGAAAGGCCCCAGTTTGAGCATGAGGATGTTGTCCAGGGACTGCCGCACCGTCTCGAGATTGAGGGTATTGCGGATGCCGTAACCGCGCGAGAGGAGGATGGCTGCGTTTCGTATGGGAATTATGGATCCCATCATGTAGAGCACGAAGAACTGGTAGATGCCGTTGATGAAGAAGGCGAGTATGTAGCCCGTCACCATCTCGCGGCCCTTGGCCTTGTTCATCACCGAACCGCAGACCCATCCGAGGAGAACGGAGATCGGGAGCCCGATGAGAAGGGCGAAGACAAGACCCTGCCAGCCCGCGACGCCCCAATCCACCGCGAAAATCAGGCCTATCTGGCCCGCCATGGCGCCCAGGGTCATGCCGAAGTTGAGTCCCATGCCCGCGAAGATGGGCAGGAGGAGGGCTATGACTAGGAAGGAGTTTCGGCCCAGACGGGTGATGACTTCCTGGACGATGTAAGTGATCGAGAGACCCGAGGGGGCGATGGAAGCCAGGGTCAGCACCACGAAGATGATGACCACAGCATTCTCGGAGAGGAATTTCGTGAATTTTTTCTGGGCGCTCATTTGGCCACCTTCATCTTGCGCGTGAGCGCGTACAGGATCATGCCGTTCGAGACGATCATCCTGATCACTTCGGACATGTCGGTCTGGAGCACCGAATTGATGACGGAGGGCGTCATCGTGAGAAGACCCTGGAAAAGGAAGGTTCCCACCAGGACGTTGACCATCGAAGCCTTGTTGATGTTCGCCCCACCGATGAGGATGGCCGCGACGGCGGGAAACACCATCGGGGTCGGGGCCGTGTAGAGCTGTATGAAGCCGAAGCTCTGCTGATAAACGATGATGCCCACGGCCCCAAGGAAGGTGGATATCATCACCGAGATCGTGCGCATCCTGTCGACGCTCACGCCCGAAGCCCGGGCGAAATCGGGATTGGAGCCCACCGCAGTCATGGCCGTGCCCGTCTTGGTCCTGAGG
>JBAQLW010000033.1:0-19240 GCA_049302175.1 Rectinemataceae bacterium | reverse complement strand
TCGCAGAGAACTGTCACTCTCTCATGGTTTTTCGCTGCCGCCCTGATGAGGGCTACCCCTCCTATATCGATCTGTTCGATGATGTCGGCGCGGCTCGAGGCGGGGTCGGCAGCCGTTTTCTCGAAAGGATAGAGGTTCACGACGACCATGTCGACGGCCTTGTACCCGAGGCTTTCGATCTCTTCGAGATCCTTTCCGGAAGCACGAGCGAGTATCCCCCCATGAATGGCGGGATGGAGAGTCTTCACCCTTCCGCCAAGGATTTCAGGGGCGCCGGTATAATCGGCGATCTCTTCGACATCGATTCCCACGGCCTTGAGGGCTTTCGCCGTGCCGCCCGACGCGAGAAGTTCCCAGCCGAGACTGACGAGCCGTTGCGCGAAATCGACAAGGCCTGTCTTGTCGTGTACGGAAATAATTGCTTGTGGCATCTATGATTCTCCTATGTGCTTTGCTTTAATGCCGAGACAAGGCGAGCCGCCGTTCGTACGACGAGGGCGTGCTCGACCGAATGCATCCGCGCCTCGAAAACGTCCAGACTCTCGTCTATCCTCATCGCTACGCGTTCGAAATCGATCACCGGGCCTGAATCGACACCCTCGTCGGGAACAAGATGCGTCATCACGCCGCTCTCGCCGATCTCGCCTCTCGCGCAGGCGTCCCATGCCCTTTCTATCGCATGGGTTCCAGGAAAGGCGCCCGGCAGCGCCGGATGCAGGTTGACAATTTTACCCGGGAAACAGCTTGTGAATTCCCTGCCAAGAATGCGCATCCACCCGAGGAGGAAGATGTAATCGGGGTTGTAGGGCAGAATTGCCTCGGCGATCTTCCTGTCGTACATCTTCCGCGATTCCACGCTCCCAAGACCAGGATCGCGTCGGCAGGGGATGGCTAAGGTGGGAATGCCCGCATCCCCGGCGCGCTTCAAAGCATGGGCATCGATCTTCGAGGAGAGGACGAGGACTATGGAAGCTTGCACGATATCCTTTTCAACGGCATCGATGAGAGCCTGCAGGTTGGTGCCGTTGCCCGAGACCATTACGACGAGACGCGGTTTCATCGCTGAGCTCCCGTCTTTTCCATGATGACGTTGCCCTCTCCCCGCTTCAGCTCGCCCACGATGAAAAACGGCGCGCCAGACAGCCGGGTCGCCTCATCCAGGCTTTCGGGAGCGATGACGGCGATCATGCCGATACCCATGTTGAAAACCCTGTACATCTCGGTTTCTCCGATACCGCCCTTCTCCATGATGAGCTGGAAAAGCGGCGGCCTCGGCCAGGAATCCATTCGTATGCACGCGTCGAGATGGGATGGAAGCACGCGCGGGACATTGCCTTCAAAACCCGCGCCCGTGATGTGGGCGAGGGCTTTGATGAGACCTGGCGCCTGCTGCAGAATCGGCCAGAGAACCGGCAGATAGGATCGGTGCGGTTCGAGGAGGGCCTCGATAAGAGGTTTGCCGAGTCGATCGACGTAAGCGCCATAGTCTACATCTGCGAAAACCTTCCTGGCGAGTGAGAAGCCGTTCGTATGGAGACCGCTTGAAGGAAAGCCGAGAAGGAGATCGCCATCGCGCATCGTCCCAAGGGGAAGCATCAGCTTTCGCTCGGCCAGTCCAACGATAGCCCCGGCCACGTCGAACTCCTTCGGCATGTAGACGCCAGGCATCTCCGCGGTTTCCCCTCCGATGAGGGCGCAGCCTGCTCCCCTGCACGCCTTGGCCATTCCGCCGACAGCTTCGGCGATCATCGAGGGCTCGAGCCTGGAAGTGGCTATATAATCGAGGAAAAAGAGGGGCTTGGCGCCTTGGACGAGGATGTCGTCGATGCAGTGGTTCACGATGTCCTGGCCGATCGAGTCGTAGCTGCGGGCAAGGGTGGCGAGCTTCACCTTGGTGCCCACTCCGTCGGTGGAAGAGACGAGGACAGGATCATCCATCGTCTTGAGCGCCGACGCGTCGTACATTCCTCCGTAGGATCCGATGCCTGCGAGAACTTCCGGCCCATATGTGGATTTCACCGCGGCGCTCATGAGCTCCACGGCTTTGTCGCCCGCGTCGATGTCGACGCCCGCGGCGGCGTATGATTTGGCGCTGCCCTCGGCTGTTGCCGCAGCTTCGCCGCGGAGGAGGAATTTTTTTCCGCGTCCTATGTCCTTTCTGAAACGGGAGCGGGGGACATCGACGCGGGCGATCCTGGCGTATGCCGCATCGACGGCCTCGTCCATGGAATCGGCCCATGCCGCGGCGCAGAGGAGTCTGCCGCCGGAAGCCATAATCCTGCCATCACCGGCGAGTCTCGTCGATGCGTGAAAAAGAGCCGTATTGGAAGCGAAGCCGAAATCCTTGACCTCGCGATCGATACCATCATGGGCTTCGATCGCATAACCTTCGGACGCTATAACCACGCAGGCCGAAGCCTTGTCCTCCCACAGGACCTCGAGTTTGTCGAGCCTGCCTTGCGCGCAGGCTTCGAAGATTCCGAGGATATCGGATTTCAGCAGAGGCAGGATAGCCTCGGCTTCAGGATCGCCGAAGCGGCAGTTGTATTCAAGGGCTTTTGGTCCATTTTCAGTGAGGATGAGGCCTGCGTAGAGCACGCCGATGAAGGGCAGACCCTCGCTGGCAAGCCCTTCGCAAGCCTTGGAGATGAATGGTTCGGCCAATTCGCGGACGCGGTTGAAAGCGCCCGGCTTTGCCGAAGCGATGGCTCCCATGCCGCCAGTGTTGGGGCCTTCGTCGCCCTCGCAAAGGCGTTTGTGATCCTGAGCCGGCGGCATGACGCTCACGCCGCGGCCGTCGCAGAAGGCGAGTATCGACACTTCCTCGCCCGAAAGGCGTTCCTCGACGATCACATCGCGCCCTGCATCGCCCAACTTCCCTTCCTTCATGAGAAGGACAAGCGCTTCTTCGGCTTCCTTTTCTGAAGATGGCAGAAAGACACCTTTCCCCGAAGCGAGACCCGAAGCTTTTATCACAAAAGGCCATGGCGCGGCATGGATAAAATCGAGCGCTTCTGTATAGGAAGAGAATACGCGGAAATCGGCGGTGGGGATGCCATGTTTTTTCATAAAACCCTTGGAGAAGGCTTTCGAGGATTCTATGCGTGCAGCCGCCGAGGAGGGGCCAAAGCAGAGGGGTTTACCCCCGCAGGATGCTGCGGCAAGTTTCTCGGCCAAACCAAGGGAAAGGGGGAGCTCTGGACCTACGACGACGAGATCGATGTCATTGGCGAGGGCGAATTCCGCTATCCTGTCGATTTCTCCCGCCTGGATGTCGACGTTCGTGCCGAAATCCGCGGTACCGGCGTTTCCCGGCGCGCAATAAAGAGCGTCGAGACGCGATGAAGCGCTTATCTTCCACGCGATGGCGTGCTCCCTCGCTCCGGATCCTACAAGCAGTACTCTCATATGGCATTTCCCCCTGGCTTCAGAATTCAAAGCGATTCTTCGATTCGGAGTCGCCCACGTCGAAGGGATAGTCTCCCGAAAAGCATGCCGTGCAATATCCGCTGATGTCGCCGATGGCCTTTCCCACCGATTCGAGCGAAAGATAGGCGAGGGAATCGGCGCCGCTCCACTTCGCCATGTCGCCGACTGGCAGAAGATTCGCGATGAGCTCATTCCGCTCGCCCATGTCGACACCCATCATGCATGAATACCGTACCGGCGGACTCGCCACCCTGACGTGAACTTCCCTCGCCCCCGCGTTCTTCAGCAGGGCGACGAGAGGGCGGATCGTGTTGCCTCGCACAATCGAATCGTCGATGACGATGATTCGCTTCCCCCTGACGGAATCGTGGAGCACGTTGAATTTGAGGGATACTCCCCGCTTGCGCAGGAAAGTCGTCGGCTCGATGAAGGTGCGGCCGATGTAGCGGTTCTTCACGAAGGCTTCGCCGTAGGGTATTCCCGAGGCGCCCGAATAGCCTATGGCCGCCGAAATGGAAGAGTCGGGCACGGGGATGACGAGATCGGCCTCGACGGGCGAGCTGAAGGCCAGCTCCTCCCCGAAGCGCCTCCTGACTTCATGCACGGAAAGTCCGTTCCAGACGCTGTCGGGCCTGGAAAAATAGATGAATTCGAAGACACAGGAAGCAAGACGCTCAGGTTTGGCGCTCCTCTTCGGGTTTGAAACCGCCACCAGGCCGGAAGTATCGCAGGATACGATTTGGCCCGCTTCGATCTCATGGATTTCATGGCAGCCCAGGGTCGAGAGGGCGCATGTCTCGGAGGCGACGACGAAGGCCTTCTCCGCCGTGAAGCCATAGGAAAGAGGGCGCAATCCCCAGGGATCGCGCGCGGCGAATACTCCGCCCTGCGTCAGCGCGACGAAGGAAAAAGCCCCCACCCAGGATCCCATGGCTGCCCTTATGCGCGACACCCAGTCTTTCTTGTCCGATCCGGCGAGATCCATGATCATGAGTTCAGTATCGCTGGCCGAGGTGAGGCCGACGCCCTTGTCGAGGAGCCTTTTCCTTATCTCGCCGGCGTTGACGATGTTGCCGTTGTGCGCCAGAGCAACGGGTCCATGCCGGGAATCGATGAGAAAGGGTTGAGCGTTCCTGACGTTGGACGATCCCGTCGTCGAATAGCGGTTATGCCCTATGGCAAGGCTTCCGGAAAGGCTTTCGATGTCGGCCTCAGAGAACACTTGGGAGACGAGGCCGATACCCTTCTTCGTATTGATGACATGGCCATCGAAGGCGGCTATGCCCGCCGATTCCTGTCCTCTGTGCTGGAGGGCGAAAAGACCGTAATAAGCGAGTCTCGACGCATCGCGCCCCGGGGCATAAATGGCCATGACGCCGCATTCTTCATGCGGCTCATCGTTGGCTTGCCACGTTTCTCCGGTCATTTGGGGGCGCCTGCCCTATTCGCGTCCTCAGCCAGGCTTTTTTCGTCGCTATCGATCTTTTCCTTCTGCTCGGCGTGATATGCCCTGATTTTTGCTTTCAGGTTGTCATCGGAGGACGCAAAAATCTTGGCCGTGAAGAAAGCCGCGTTGCGCGGATCAAGAACGGTGGCGGCGGCAACGCCGGGGGGCATCCTCAAGGAAGAGAAGATGTCGGCTCCCCCGAAGGCTTCGCTGGGCGGCGGACAGGCAATGACGGGGAAAGCCGTCGAAAAGTCTACCATTCCCGAAAGTGCGTTGGAGAGCCCCGCGATCGTAATATAGACCACGCTGTCGCCCATTCCTTCCTGCTCATGGATGATCCCGAGTAGTTTTTCCGGTGTCTTGTGAGCCGATGCTATCCTCGTCTCGTGGGCGATGCCGAAATAATCGAGCCACTCGATTATACGTCCGGCGTGGGGATAATCCGATTTCGCTCCCATCACAATAAGCGCAAGATTTCTTCTCATAGTTCAATTCCCGCCTTTTCGAGATTGGCCAGAAGCCGCGGCTCGACTGGATAGAGGCCGGGTTCGAAAGCCCTGCCCGTTAGAAGTTCATAGGCAGTCTGGTACAGGATGCCCGTGTCGGCCCAGACACTGTCAGGGAGGGGAGGGATTTCCCCATCCCCCCTGTAGCCGATTTCCGCGTAATGCATCCGCACGAATTCCTTGTCGAAAAGTTCAGGTTCGCGACCTTCGGAAAAGCGTGGACCATAGCTGTCGAGGCGCCAGAACCGCGACGAATCAGGCGTGTGAATTTCGTCGATGAGCATCACCCGCCCCTCCTCATCGAGCCCGAATTCGTATTTCGTGTCGACGAGGATGAGCCCGGCCTTCTCGGCGATTTCCGTGCCTCGTGCGAAGAGAGCGAGGGCGATTTCCATCACGCGATCCCAGGTTTTCCTGGCGACGAAACCCTTATCGACTACTTCGCTGACGGTGAGCCTTTCGTCGTGCTGGCCCTCCTCCGCCTTGGTAGTAGGGGTCACGATCGGCTCGGGAAGACGCTGATTCTTCCGCAGTCCATCGGGAAAGCTATAGCCGTAGATGCTTCTTTCACCCTGAGAATAGCGGTGCCAGAGCGCTGTCGAGGTCACTCCCGTTATAAAGCCGCGCACGATCACTTCCACCGAAAGCGGCGATGCTTCGCGCACGATGGATACGTTGGGATCGGGCAGGGATATGAGGTGATTGGGCGCGATATCGGCTGTTTTTCGATTCCACCAGGCAGAAAGCTCGTTGAGCACCTGGCCTTTCCAGGGCACTGCCGAGACTATCCTGTCAAAAGCGGAGATTCTGTCCGTCGTCACCATGAGCCTGCTGGTATCGTCGAGAACGTACCAGTCGCGCACTTTCCCGGAATGCTTCTGGCGTCTTGTCCCGCCAAGCCCCATGAAGGCTTTGGGAAGCATAGCCTGGATCACATCGCGTTCCATCATACATCACTCCTTCTTGTCACAGTTGATTCGCATAACGCACGCCGTTGGCGAACAGATCCAGTCCTCCTCCAACCTTCCCGCCCCTGTACGCTCTCTCGCCCGGACCGGAGCGGACATTGTCCTCCGGATGGGGCATCAATCCAAGGACATTGCCCATAGGATTGCAGATACCGGCGATGTCGGCCAACGAACCGTTGGGGTTGTCGGGATATCTTCCGGCAGCGGGCGAGCCGTCGGGAAGGGCATAGGACAGGGCTATGAGCTTTCGTTCGAGGAGAGCGCCGAGCCGAGACTCGTCTTTCAGGACGAATCGGCCTTCACCGTGGGCAATTGGACAGACGATGGGCGCTTTCAAGCCTTTCGTCCAGATGCAGGGGCTTTCTTCGACGCGCATCGTCACCCATCGGCATTCGAATCGCCGGTTTTCGTTGTCGGTCAGTGTCGCGTAACGTTCGGCCGAGTCCCCGGGGAAAATGCCGGGCCCGGGGAGGATGCTGGCCTTTACGAGGGTTTGGAAGCCGTTGCATATGCCTATGACCGGCTTTCCCTTCGCCACGAACTCGCTCACCTCGTCCTTGAAGAAGGAGGCGATGTCCAAGGCGAAGAGACGACCGGCGCCGAGCGCGTCGGCATAGGAAAAGCCGCCTGGGACGACGAGAATCCGACTCTCCGAGAGGATGCCGCGATTCGTCCTCAGCTCATTGACATGGATGATCCTGACCTCGGCGCCGGCCAGTTCCAGGGCGTAAGCCGCGTCGATGTCCCTGTTTATGCCGGCGGCATGCAGAACGATCGCCAAGGGTTTCATAATATGCCTCCGGATTCGCCGCTTTTCCCGGCCCGCTCGCCCAGGGCGATGGAGGATTCAGCCACATAGGCACCCCCAATCGCGGAAAGGCCAACCGATATGCTTCCGCCGCCGGTGAGTCTGACCTCGATACGCCTCTCCGGCGAACAATTTCCAATCCTGCGGCAGGGCAAGCCCGCCATCAGGGATTCGAAATCGTCCGTTTTCTCTGGAGATACCTCGACGAGAAGGCAGCCGTTCGTCTCCCCGAAGAGGAGGAGGGCATCCAAGCCCTGTCCGGCCTGCCGCCTGGGCAGGATTTCTCCGTTCGGCGCGAGCGAGCACAATTCCCTTTCCAGACTCCTCAGATCGATATCGGATCCAAAACCTCCGCCCAGGCACATTTCGGCAAGGGCAGCGCCGAGGCCACCATCGGACAGATCGTGACAGGACAGAACGAGGGAAGCGCGCATCGTCGCGTGCAAGGCGCGGTAGACGGAAGGCGCCGCATGCGAAAACGCCGGACCGCTACCGCCGTAAGCCTTGGAATCCGCCTCCGAGCCTGCCATCGATGCATCGAAAAGATTGTCCTGCAGCACGGAGGCAGAGAATACCGGCGAAAATTCGCCCGCGAGGTAGAGGATTCCGGAAGCTGACTTCAGGTCTGTGGTCGGCGCGAAGGCGATGTCCGGGACGATGCCCATGGCGGAGATGAGGAGGGAGGGCGGAATGGCGATGCGCTCTCCGTCGGCCCCTTCAAATTCGTTGTTGAAGGAGTCCTTGCCGCAGAAGAAGGGCGCCTTGTGCGCCACGGAAACATCCTTGCATGCTTGTGACGCGCGCAGAAGGGTCCAGAGGTTTTCAGGCTTCTGCGGGTCGCCCCAGCAGAAATTGTCCACGATGGCGATGCGGTCAGGATCGGCCCCCGAGGCGACGGCGTTCCGCACCGCCTCGTCGATCGCCGAAGCCGCCGCGTTGTAGGAATCGGCCTCACCGTAGCGTGGATTGAAGCCGTTCGAAATCGCGATGCCTTTGCGGCCTTTAGTCTCCAGCGGTTTGATGACGGCCGCATCCGAGGGTCCCGACTGCAGTGCGCCGGCGAAGGGTCCGGTTTTCGTGGCGCCCTGGACCTCGTGATCGTAGCGCCGTATCGCCCATTCCTTCGAGGCTATCGCGTGATGCGACATCATCTTTACATACAATTCCGCAAGCGGAGGAAGGTTCGAAGGAAGGGTGGATTGCTCTGTGGGTGCAGGACCGCAGCCCGGGGGCGTCGTCGACGCGGCAGCGGTCAGCTGCCTTTGAGGCATCCCATGATGAAGGAATTCGCAGGAGAGATCGAGTATCTTCTCGTCCCTGTAGCGCACGACAAGCCGCCCGTCGCCCGTGAAGAAGCCCAGATCGCAATATTCGACATCATTGCCATCGCAGATAACCGCGAGAGCCTTCATATTCTCGGGGGGAACGGCTATTACCATCCTCTCCTGAGCTTCGGAGAGCCAGATCTCCCATGGTGCGAGTCCGGAATACTTGAGGCGGACCTCGGAAAGATCCACACTTCCGCCCAGGACGGAGGCCATCTCGCCCACGGCCGAGGAAAGCCCGCCGGCTCCGCAGTCCGTGATGCCCGAATAGAGGCCTGCGTCGCGCGCGGCAATGATCGCTTCCGTGACCTTTTTTTCCACGATGGGAGCCCCGATTTGCACCGAGGAGCCGGCGGTCTCGAAAGTTGCGCCGTCCATCGTCATCGATGAGAAGGTGGCGCCGCGTATCCCGTCCCGGCCGGTCCGGCCGCCCAGCACGACGATCCTGTCGCCGATATTGGGCTTGGAAAAGAAAGCGCCCTTCGGGGCTATGCCCGCGCATCCGCAGTAGACGAGAGGATTGGCCGCGTACTTCGCGTGATAATGGATACCGCCGTTCACCGTTGGAATTCCCATCTTGTTGCCATAATCCTGGACACCGGCGACGACGCCCGAGCGTATGTGTTCGACCGAGAGCCCGCCCGCTCCTGAACCGTCTTCGCCGAGTTCGGGCAGGCCAAAACAGAGAACATCGGTGACAGCGATCGGACGGGCAGAGACAGCCACCACGTCGCGGATGACGCCGCCCACTCCCGTATTCGCTCCGCCGAATGGCTCGATGGCCGAGGGGTGGTTGTGCGTCTCCACCTTGAAGGAGATATCGTACTCATCGTCGAATTCCATGATCCCCGCGTTGTCCTTGAAGGCGGAAACTATCCAGGGGGACGCGATTTCGTCGGTCGCCGCCTTGATGTAGCTGCGGAGGATGTTGTCCACCCGCGGGGGGAGGCCGGCTTTTTCGCCGCCCTCGACTTCGATGAGAGCCTTGAAGGTCTTATGGAAGCAATGTTCGCTCCAGGTTTGGGCGATCATTTCGAATTCCACATCGGTACAGGCCCGTTCTTCGGAGGCGAAGTACCTCCGGATCGAGAGGAGTTCCTCGAAGTCGAGGGCGGCGCGGCGTTCGAGGTTGAGGGCTTTCAAGCCCTCGTCATCGAGGCTGTTTACGGGCAAAAGCTCGACGGGAACCGCAGTTTCGTCCCTGCCGGGAAAGCTCGGTTCGATGGAGCCGATGACATAGCGCTGCACGACGGGATTCGCCAGGAGCCTGGAAGCCAGTAGCCCCAGTTCAGCGGAACCCAGGCTCGAACCGTCGGCGCAGATGATTTCGTATCGCTGCCCCGTGGACGCGGCCACTAAGCCCGAAATCCCCAGTTCTCGGGCCGAGCGGAGAATTTCGTCGGCTACCGGATCCGTAACCCCTGGATGATAGGCTATTTCGATGACATTCTCCCCGGCAGGGGAGGAAATGGGGCAGGTCTCGATCTGAAATTCCTGGGTCACGGGGTCGGAAAAAAGAAAACGCCCGAGGAGGTCGAGCTCCCCGGGCGCTATATTCCCGCTTACAAAGTAGATTTCCGAGCGCAGTACGGCGCTGACCTTTACGAGGCCCAGCCGCCCTGCTCCACGCACAATGACCGCCGAGGATCGTGCCCCCGGTCGAAGTTCCCGTATCGTAAACCGATAGACAGGCGATTGATTACCCATACAAATGAATACCATCGACACAGAATTCTAGTCAAGAGCTGGTACCGCGCCAACGCCACCATACTGCCTGTACCCCTACCCCGCCCGTACCGCGATCCTGTCCTCTATCGTCCCAGCGAATCTTTCAGCCCTCTCGACCGAATCGCCCAGATATTTTTCGATGTTCATCAGTGCGGCGAGCTCAGCCTCTCCCATCTGCGCGCGGAAAAAGTCGTCGGCGGCGATCGTGCCCGCGAGCGGGTTTTCCTTTCCTTCCTTGATATCAGCCCAGGCTGCCAGGGCAAGCCTTCTCAGTCGCTCGTGAGTTTCCTGTCTGTCGGCGCCACGTTTTGCCATCGCCATAAGAACGCGCTCGGTGCAGGCAAAGGGCGCGTAACGGAGGTAGGTGCGTCGGATTGCCGCCTCGTCGAGAAGGAATCCGTCCACAATCTTCCTTGCGGTCTTTATGAGTTCATCACAGATGAGGAAGGCTTCGGGAAGAATAGTCCGCCTGTTGGCCGAATCGTCGAGGGTGCGTTCCAGAAGGGAGAGAGAGGCATTGCTCCACGCCACCTGCGGATAGGATGAGAGAAGCCGCGCCAATGAATCGATCTTCTCGGCATCGATGGGGTTGCGCTTGAAGGGCATGGCCGATGAGCCCACCTGCTTTTTCGCGAAGGGTTCTGACACTTCGCCTATCGGCGGCGATTGGAGGACGCGGAGGTCGAAGGCCATCTTGTGGAGGGCTGCTCCCAGCTCGGAAAGGGTCGAGAGCAGCTTGTATTCCTGGAGCCTTGAGCAGGTCTGTGTTGTCACTGGATAGAATGCTATGCCCAATTCCTTCTCGAGGGCGCCTTCGAAGGAGGAAAGGTTTTCCACGCCGACCAGCTCGCCGTAGGAAGCCGATGTGCCCACCGCGCCCTTGAATCCCTTCCCCCGTATGGAGGCCTGGAGCCCAGCTATATCGTCGAAGGCGGTGAGGAGATCCTGGGCCCAGACGGCGCAACGGTACCCGAAGGTCGTGGGTTCGGCCGGCTGGAGGTGGGTGAAGGCCATGACGGGGAGTTGGGAATAGCGCCTTATGGCGCCGGACATGCTCTTCAATAGTTTCGCCAATCCGGATCGGATGAGGACGAGGGATTCGCGGATCCGCAGGGCGTCGGCGTTGTCTTCTATATCCATCGAGGTCGCGCCGAGATGGATGATCCCCCCCGCTTTCGGACACTGTTCCGCGAAAGCCTTGATCTCAGCCATGAGATCGTGGCGGATCTCAGCCTCTATCGCGAGGGATCGTTCCATATCGATATCACCCGCATGCGCTTTCAGCTCGGCGACTTGTTCGGCATCCGTGAGGCCATAATCGGATTCCACCTTGGCGAGGCTCACCCAGATGCTTCGCCATAGTTCCCTCTTGTGCACCTCGCTCCATATTCGTCTCATGTCAGCCGTGCCATAGCGCCAGGAAAAGGGCGATAGGTATCCTTCGTAATCTGTCATTGGTCAACTATAGCAGAATAGGAAAGTGGTGAAAATACTCCGATCCCTGAATCAAGGACTGTCGCCTCGGACGTCTTGTATATGCGGAACGATTGGGCGGCGACCGCGGCGCCCCCTTCCCCGTGAAAAGATAAAAGGAGGATCTATGAATTCGCTCAACAGCATCCTTGTCGAAGGGAACCTGGTCAAGGATCCGAACACGAAAACCTTGCCTTCAGGCAGCCAGGTCTGTGATTTCACGCTGGCCACCAACCGCTTCTACAAGAATGGCGAGGAAGGCTTCGAAAAGGAGGTTTCCTACTTCGACATCGAAGCATGGTCGCGGCTGGGGACGGCCTGCTCCCAGAATCTCAAAAAAGGCAGGGGCGTGCGCGTCGTCGGAAGATTGAAGCAGGATCGCTGGGTCGATCCGGAAGGAAAACAGAAAGCGAGGGTGAAGATCGTCGCCGAACACGTCGAATTCAAGACGATCAAGCCGGAAGGCAAGGCGGCCGAGGAGGCCCTCCCCGCGACTCAGGAGGCCGAGGAGAGCGGGGGTTCGGACAGGTCTGTTGTCTTCTGAACAAGGTAATAGGGGCTTATAGCTTCAAGCGCTTCCTGGGTCGCAACTCTCAGGAGATCCAGGAAGTGCTCCTTCGATTCCGGATTGCGCATTCGCGCCGAAGGTCCGGAAACGCTCACCGCGCCCGCGAAATCCGACCCGGGAAGCCTGAGGGGCATGGCATAGCAGGTAAGTCCTATTTCATATTCCTCGCGATCAACGCCATAGCCTTGCTCTCGAGCTCTCTGGGCTTCCCTGATGATATCCTCGGGTTCCGTGAGGGTCGTTTCATTGATCTTGGGCAAAGGAGCCGAACCAAGAAGGGCCCGTATCCGCTCTTCCGAAAGCTGGGACAGGATGGCCTTGCCCACACCCGTGCAATAGAGGGGCAACCTGTCCCCGGGCGCCGAACGCATGCGGAGACTTCTGTTGGCCTCGGCCCTGTCCAGGTAGATGGCGCTGTCGCCGGCAAGGCAGGCGAGATTGCATGATTCGCCGGACTCCCGTGCGAGCCGCTCTATGATGGGGCGAACCTTTTCAACGACCAGCGCCCTCACCGGAACCTTGCTTCCCAGTTCGAAAAGGGAAAGGCCGAGCGACCAGCCGCCCTGCCGCCGTTCGACGACGCCGCGCGACTCGAGAACTGAAAGGTATCGAAGGGCCGTCGCCTTGTTCATGCCCGTTTCCTTCGACATGCGCGCAAGGCTCACTTCTTCCTCGACTTTCGAGAGATAAAAAAGAATATCCAGTGCTTTCCCGGCCGATTCGCTCATAGCTTTAATCATCCTTTCAGGTAGGGCAAATAACAAAACCGCGTTTCATTATTTGAGTCAGGATATAGCACCGGTGCTGCCGCGTCAAGCAAGATTTCCAGCCGGGCGTCGCGCCGGCAAAACACAGGGCCATCTCAATCCTTTGTGTGGGTTTTGCCCCGCGGCGTTTTGCCGAAAGACCCTTTGCCGAAAGGCTGTTTCCCGAACGATGCTTTGCCGAGCGGCGCTGTACCGAACGCGACCTTGCCAGGCAAAGTGCCAGGCAAAGATTCATCCTCATTGTAGAAGCCATCTTTCCAGTTGAATCGGGAAGCGTCGGGAAGAACCTTGCCCTCGGCCGCGGCCCTGGCGATGTCCCTGAACATGCCGCGCGCGGGATTGGCGTTCGAGAGGTCGAGTATGAATTTGTCGATATGCTCTTTCCTCAGGAAGGAGGTCCTGTCGATAATGGAGAAGGGTCTGTCGGGGACGACAACCGTATATTCCCTGCGGCCGTTCATCGTGTATGAAGTACCGTCCCTGTCGATAAAGCTGGTCGAATCGTATTTCGCCGAGAGGTCGCCCCGTATTCTGAAGAGCTGGGGATAGGAGAAGGTGATCGGCATCATAGCCGATGGGGGAAGGCTCTCCGTCATGCGCATGAAATTCTGCTTGGAGATCTCAAGGGGAGGAATCAAATATTTTACTCCCTGATCAAAAAGGAAGCCGGCAGCCCAGGAGTTGAAGGCATAGAGCCAAGGGCCGGCTATGACATCCAGGTCCTTCCCGCGGAGATAGCCTAGATGACCGAGGTTGTTGGCTACGACGCAGCGGACTCCTCTCGAGATCCAGTAATCCAGTTCGGGCTCCAGCCAGGCAAAATCGGTCTCCGTATAGAAGGGATCGAGCCAGAGCACGAGCCTGTCGCGTTTGTAGGGGATGGTGGCTTCGTTCTTCCGCATCGCTTCGGCGTTGAGCTTGTCGAAAAGTATCATAGCCTTTTGGGGAGCCGCGGCGAGCACTGCATGGAGGTCGGCCACCTTGCCGACAAGGGCATAGTATCCTGATGGAAGGCTGTCCTGGTCTTTTTTGGGCGGCATGGCAAACTGAGGCCGAGGGGCGCTGTCCCTGGAGGGAAATGCCCTGTACCGATCGAGACTGTACGGCAGGAGGCTTTTGTACCTTCGCGCCATGGAGGCAGTCTGTATGAGGTACACGTCATCATTTATGCGCCATTCACCGTCGATCTTGAGAAGCATGCCCTCCGCCTGTCTCTTGATGCCCCTGATTTTCGCCGTCACGCGACCCGAATCGTCCGACCTGTGGAGGCGTATCGAATCGCCCTCGGACAGCCCGTCGAAGCTGGCCATCACGGCCCAATGCTCATCATCGAGAGCCTTTATGTCCTTTATCTTCCCGAGGTGGATGCCGGTTCCCCCCGCCTGGTCGGGGTGAATGAAGTCGGGATTGTCGCTTCCAACAAAGAAGCTGGTTTTCCGACGCGCAAAATCGGCCTGGAGCATGGATTTCGCCTTGGCAAGGGCGCGCTCCCTGTCGTTCTGGCAATTGTCTATGAGGTGGCGGTAGGCGGCCACAACGGTGCCCACATACTCGGCCGACTTCATCCGCCCCTCGATCTTGAAGGAGTCGATGCCCATGTCGATGAGATCGGGCACGTAGTCGATGAGCTGAAGATCGTCGGGCGAGAAGAAAAAGCCCTTTTTCGTCTCGGATTCGTAGAGCCGCCTGCAAGCCTGGGTGCAGGCGCCCCTGTTGGCGCTCTTTCCGCCCAGGTAGGACGAGAAGAGGCAGAGGCCCGAGCCCGACACGCAGAGGGCTCCATGGACGAAAACCTCGAGTTCGAGGCTCGTGTTCTGGCGGACGGCGCGTATCTCTTCGAGGGTCAGTTCCCGCGCGAGGACGGCTCGCTTGAAGCCCTGTCGCGACAGGAAGTTGCAGCCTCGCGAAGAAGCCACATTCATTTGCGTCGAGGCATGGAGGGCAAGGGAGGGGAAATTGTCCCTGGCCATCTTGAGAACGCCAAGATCCTGGACGATTATGCCGTCGGGCTTCAGCCGATTGAGGAACTGGAGGAGCTGATAGACGCGGTCGGCTTCCCTCTCCTCGAAAACGGTATTGACCGTCACGTACACTTTCTTGCCGCGTTCGTGGATGGTCTGGAGACCTGCCTCGAACTGGTTGAATGCAAAATTCGCCGAACGCATGCGCGCGTTGAACGAGCGAAGCCCGAGATATACAGCGTCAGCGCCCTCGCCGAGGGCGGCATCAAGCGCTTCCGGCGAACCGGCCGGCGCAAGCAATTCTACTCTTTTCACAACAATGTTATAGGATGTAAAGCCCCTCTATTTCAAGATGGCTACGGATGATATCGAAAACTCGTCGGATCGGCTTCCCCTCGGCTCCCCATTCACGGTTGAAAATTGTGCCCATTTTCGTATATATTGTCATTTGTCACTATCCCGCGCCCCGGAGCATTCGATGGAACTTCGTACGACCAGAAACATCGGCATCATGGCCCATATCGATGCCGGCAAGACAACGACAACGGAACGTATTCTCTATTTTTCCGGAAAAACCTATAAAATTGGTGAAGTCGACGATGGCGAAGCGACTATGGACTGGATGGACCAGGAACAGGAGCGCGGTATAACGATCCAGAGCGCGGCCACCACGACCTACTGGCGCGGCCATCAGATCAACATCATCGACACACCGGGACATGTGGATTTCACCGCCGAGGTCGAGCGCTCCCTGCGGGTCCTGGATGGGGCCGTGGCGGTGTTCTGCGCCGTGGGTGGCGTCGAGCCCCAATCCGAGACCGTTTGGCATCAGGCTGACAAGTACAGGGTTCCCCGCATCGCCTACATCAACAAGATGGACAGGCTCGGCGCCGACTTCGACGCTGTTATAGCCGACATGAAAGCCAAGCTTGGCGCCTTGCCCATAGCCGTCAACGTGCCCATTGGAGCCGAGGGTTCTTTCGAAGGGGTGATCGACCTCATCGATATGAAGGAAATCCGCTGGAACGACGACGGCCACGACATGGAGGTTTCCCCCATCGCGGAAACGCGGCTGGCTTCAGCCCTCGCGCGCAGGGAAGTCCTCATCGATACTCTTTCCGCCCACTCCGACGCCATCACGGGGCTCTACCTCGAAGGTGCGGACATCCCAGCGGTTCTCATCAGGACGGAACTGCGAAAAGCCACGATCGCTCGTGTCCTCGTGCCCGTTTTCTGCGGAGCCTCGCGGCGGAACATTGGCGTCCAGCCCCTCATCGATGCCATTGTCGACTACCTTCCCGCGCCCGACGAAGTCGAGCCCACGAAAGCCTTCCACTCCAAGAAGGAAGAGGAAATCGAGGTGCCCTGCAAACCATCAGGCTACCCCCTCGGCCTCGTTTTCAAGGTGCAGTGGGACAGGGAAGCCGGACCCCTGTGCTATGTGCGCATGTATTCGGGTGTCATACACAACGCCAGCGTCGTCTACAATGTCTCGAAGAAGAAGCGTGAGCGCATCACAAGGCTCCTGCGCATGCACGCCAACAAGAGCGAACCCCTGGATTCGGCCGAGGCGGGCGATATCGCCGTCATCGTGGGCCTGAAGACAGCCCAGACGGGCGACACCATAGGCACGGAGGGCTGGCCCGTCCTCCTCGAGCGCATGCACTTCCCCGAACCCGTCATATCCGTCTCCATAGAGCCAAAAACCCTTTCGGACAGGGAAAAGCTCAAGGAAACGCTCGAGATTCTCTCCCGCGAGGACCCCACCTTCTTCACCCGCGACAACGAGGAGACTGGACAGCTTGTCATCTCGGGCATGGGCGAACTCCACATCGACGTACTCGTCACGCGCATGATCCGCGATTTCAAGGTACAGGCCAGGGTAGGGAATCCCCAGGTGACCTACAGGGAATCCATCACGAAGGAAGTCAGGCACACCGAAACCTTCAACAGGGTGCTCGCCGGCAAGGAAAACACGGCAGCCCTCACGATAGTGGCGGCTCCCCTCCCCCGCGGAACCGGAAATGTCTACAGGAAAGCCGTGCGGGCTCCCCAGGTGCCAGACGAAATATTCGAGGCTGTGGAACGGGGCATCAACTCAGCCTTCGGCTCAGGGATCCAGTTCGGCTATCCGGCCGTCGACATAGGCATTAGCCTCGTGGACATCAAGTACGACGAACTCACTTCGAGCAGCTTCGCCTTCGAAGCCTGCGCCAACATGGCCTACGACGCGGCCTGCAGGGCAGCCGGCCCCGTCCTTCTCGAACCGATTATGAAGGTGGACATCTTCGCCCCGAAGGACTTCGTCGGCGAGGTGATGAGCCTCATCTCCCAGCGCGGCGGCCTCATCCACGGTTCGGACACGAAAGCCCTCATCGAGGTGGTGCACGCCGAAGCGCCCCTCTCGACCATGTTCGGCTTCACCACCTCCCTGCGTTCAGTGAGCCAGGGGCGGGCTTCATTCTCGATGGAGTTCAGCCATTTTCAACCGAAGTCCGGTAGATAGACATCGGCGAAAGCTCGGCCTGTGTGAGTAAAGCTATGGGGGGGTTAGAAGCAGGAGAGGATGTAGGCTCCCAGGAGAGTCTCTATCCTGCAGAGATCATCCTTGTCGGATATCTCCACGCTTGAGCGCATCTGTTTTTCAAGTTCGCTGACATACCAGAAGAAGAGGCCGAACTTTGGATCGATCCGGAAGGCATACTCGAGGAAATCCGGAGCCCTGCCCGCCGAACCGAAAAGAAGGGAGGGAATCGCCCGGGCTATGCTCACGAAACGCCTGAACGCCGATCCCATCCTGCCTTCCCTGTAGTCCTCGATGAAGACTTTCAGGTCCTCGAAGAGTATCTGTTTGGGTTTCTCGTCGGCTTCGTTCACCCAGGTCTTGTGGACGAGGAGTTCGACATTCTCCCTGAAGACGCGGAGGAGGTGGAAGGTGCGGATCAGTTTCTGGTCTTCGGTGCAGTGGATGTAGAAGGAGAATTCACCCGGATTGCCGAGCACATCGGCCAGGCGGATTGCGTAGGACTCACGCTTGGCTGCCTTCTCGCTGACGAGGGCATGAAACAGTTCCAGCGTCCTTTTCTCGGAATCGGAGAGATAGGAATCCAACATGGAAGTATCGGCGTAATCCATAGCTGTACGATGTCGAAAACCGGCCCTTTTGGTCAAGGGGGTAGAAAAGTCTTGCACGCGGCCTGGATTTGCCGGATAATCCAGCCTATGAATAACGATATAAAGATTGGCTCCGACCTCAACGTAGGGGTGGGTTTTGTGCCTCCGGAATTTCTCGGTCCAGGCGAGGACGAATACAGGATACGAAACGAGCAGTTCCTCGCCATGGGCAAGGATCCCGGCCGCTACAGGAAGCTCAAACCCTTTGAGCTGGAGACCCTCGTTCGTCAGAACAACACGAGCAGCGATTGGTCGCAAATCCTCGTGGCCGAACCCTTCACGCCCGAGCTCGTCTACAATACTTCATTTTCCGGCCTCGTGCGTATCGGCCATCTCGAGGAAGTAACTCTCGAACACCACGATCTCCACCTCATCGCCGGCATTTCCAACTCCCAGATCATCGCCTGCGATATAGGCGACAACTGCGTCATCAGCAACTGCGCCTATATCGCCCACTACATCATCGACGACAACTGCATCCTGATCGACAACGCCGAAGTCCACGTCTCCAATCATTCCAAATTCGGGAACGGCAATATCATCGAAGGCGAAGGCGAGGAGCTGCGCATCACGATCGACGTCATGAACGAGGGCGGGGGGCGCTGGGTCTACCCCTTCGCGGCGATGACCTGTGCCGACGCCTACCTCTGGGCTCGCCACAGGGACAGGGCGGAGTTGATGAAGCAGTTCGGCCGCATGACCGATGCCCTGTTCGACAACCGCAGGGGCCGCTACGGAATCATAGGTAGGGGTTCGGTGCTCAAGTCGAATGGGGTGGTCAAAGACGTGGCAATAGGCGAGAGCGCCTACATCAAGGGCGCCAATAAGCTGAAGAACATCACCATCAAGTCGCGGGAGGACGCGCGCACCCAGATTGGCGAGGGCGTGGAGCTCGTCAACGGCATCGTGGGCTATGGCTGCAAGATCTTTTACGGATGCAAGGCAGTGCGCTTCGTGATGTGCGACTCATCATCGCTCAAGTACGGCGCGCGCCTCATTCACTCGATTCTGGGCGAGAATTCCACGGTATCCTGCTGCGAAATCCTCAACAACCTTATTTTCCCTGCCCACGAACAGCATCACAAC